>CAXSEK010000265.1:0-4839 GCA_964235625.1 uncultured Acetobacteraceae bacterium | reverse complement strand
GGCGAGGTCCTTCATCTGCTCGGACATCGAGCCCGACACGTCCATCAGGCAGAACATCACCGCCCGCGCCGATGGCTTCGGCACCATGGTGTAGCGGCGGTAGCGCAGATCCACCGGGTCGATCCACGGCACGCGGGCCAGCCGGCGCATCGCCAGGTCCAGCTCGGCCTGCAACACGGCCAGCTTCGCCGGGTCGCGGCCGGATTGTTCGAGCGCGAACACTTCCGCCTCCAGCGCCAGCACCTCCGGCGGCTTGGGGCGGCGTAGGCCGATGCGCCGGGCCATGGATTGGCGCATGGTGCGCCCCATGTCGATCTGCGACGGCGAGCCGTCGACGGCAATGCCGGCTCGGACCGGGGACATCGTCTCGGTCGCCACGATCTGGTTCTTCACCAGGTCCGGCAGTTCCAGGTCCTCGAAGAACAGGTCCAGGAACTCGTCCCGCGTCAGCACGAAGCGGAAGCCATCCTCGCCCTCGTCGCCACCTTGGCCGTCGCCAGCGCCGCCCTGGCCACTCTGGCGTTCCGGGCGCTTCAACCGGTCCCCGGTCGAGAACTCCCGGTTGCCGGACAGGATGATCTGCCTCTGCCCGCTGGAGAATACGGTGTGGAAGCTCGGTTCGTGCAGCGAGTCGGACGGGATGGTGACGGCCTGGTCCTTCCCGGCATCCCGCAGCGTGCCCTCGCTCACCGCGTCGCGCGTCGCCCGGGCCACCGCGGCCCGGGCACGGGCAATCACCCGCTGCCGGTTCTCCAGGTTCTTGCCGTGCGGGTTGGGCCGGCGGTCGATGATGTCCAAGGTCGGTTTGCTCAGGCCGACTGCTTGACGCGCATGTACCACTCCACCAGGCGCCGCACCTGCCGCTCGGTGTAACCGCGGGACACCATGCGGCTGACGAAGTCGGTGTGCTTCTTCTCCGTCTCGTTGTCCTTCTTGGAGCCGAAGCTGATCACCGGCAGCAGGTCCTCCACCTGGCTGAACATCCGCTTCTCGATCACCTCGCGGATCTTCTCGTAGCTGGTCCAGGACGGATTCTTGCCGGCATTGGTCGCCCGCGTCCGCAGCGCGAACTTCACGACCTCGTTGCGGAAATCCTTCGGGTTCGCGATACCCGCCGGCTTCTCGATCTTGGTCAACTCGGCATTCAGCAGCTCGCGGTTGAGCATCTGCCCGGTATCCGGATCCTTGAAGTCCTGATCCTCGATCCAGGCATCGGCGTAGTCGAGATAGCGGTCGAACAGGTTCTGGCCGTAATCGCCGTAGCTCTCGAGGTAGGCCTTCTGGATCTCGTTGCCGATGAACTCGGCATAGCGGGCGGCCAGCTCGCTCTTGATGGTCGCAAGATAGCCGGCCTCCGTCTCGGCCGGGAACTGCTCGCGGCGGATTGCCTGCTCCAGCACGTACATCAGGTGCACCGGGTCCGCCGCCACTTCCTGGCTGGAGTGGTTGAACGTGGCCGACAGCACCTTGTAGGCGAAGCGCGTGGAGATGCCCTCCATCCCCTCGTCCACGCCGGCCGCGTCGCGGTACTCCTGCATGGTCTTGACCTTGGGGTCGGTCTCGCGGATGTTCTCGCCGTCATACACGCGCATCTTGGCAAAGGGCCGCGAGTTGGCGTGCGGCTTCAGGCGGGACAGCACGGCGAAGCGCGCCAGCATCTCCAGCGTGTGCGGCGCACACGGCGCCTCGGCCAGCGCCGACGTGCTGATCAGCTTATCGTAGATCAGGCCCTCCTCGGTGACGCGCAGGCAATACGGCACCTTCACCACGCACACCCGGTCCAGGAAGGCCTCGTTGGTGCGGTTGTTGCGGAATGTCTGCCACTCCGCCTCGTTCGAGTGCGCCAGCAGGATGCCCTGGAACGGGATGGCGCCGATGTTCTCCGTGCCGAGATAGTTGCCCTCCTGCGTCGCCGTCAGCAGCGGGTGCAGCATCTTGATCGGCGCCTTGAACATCTCGACGAACTCGAGGATGCCCTGGTTGGCGCGGTTCAGCCCGCCGGAGAATCCGTAAGCGTCGGGGTCGTTCTGGCTGTAGCTTTCCAGCTTGCGGATATCGACCTTGCCGACCAGCGCCGAGATATCCTGGTTGTTGTCGTCCCCGGGCTCGGTCTTGGCGACGGCCATCTGCTTGCGGCGCGAGGGGAACAGCTTCACCACGCGGAACCGCTCCAGATCCCCGCCCCACTCGTCCAGCCGCTTCAAAGCCCAGGGGCTGGCGATGCCAGTCAGTACCCGGCGCGGGATGCCGTAGCGGTCGTGCAGCGCCGTCGCCATCGTGTCCGGGTCGAACAGCCCGAGCGGGCTCTCGAACACCGGGCTCAGTTGGTCCCCGGCCTTCAGGACGTAGATGGGCTCCTTCTCCATCAGCGCCTTCAGCCGCTCGCCGAGCGAGGACTTGCCGCCGCCGACCGGGCCGAGCAGGTAAAGCACCTGCTTGCGCTCCTCCAGCCCCTGGGCGGCGTGGCGGAAGAAGCCGACGATGCGCTCGATCGTCTCCTCCATGCCGTGGAACTCGCTGAACGCCGGGTAGATGCGCATCGTCCGGTTCAGGAACAGCCGGCTCAGCCGCGGATCGCGTGAGGTGTCCACCATCTCGGGCTCACCGATCGCCCGCAACATGCGCTCGGCCGGGCTGGCGTAGCACTGCGGATCGTCACGGCAGGCGTCGAGGTAGTCGGACAGGCTCATCTCGACTTCGCGCATCTGGTCGCGAAGGGTGCTGTGAAGCGAGAAGATGTCGTCCCGTCGGTCCATGCAATACTCTCCCAACCCGCCGGATACTTGGAAACCAAGCCCAGCTGATGACGCAAAAAGTTCAGGGATCTTCCCGTGCAGTCCGCCGCTCCCGTTCAGCGTCTCCCGTTCCGGCGAGCCTGCCGCCGGCGTGTCGTCCGATTGCGTCGAGCGCTGCACAGACCCTGCATCGGAAAAGGTCATACCCTGATTTACTGCAACCCTGGTAGTTATTTAGAGCGTGAAGCAAGAGCCATTCCATGTGTCACTTCTAGGTGACTCGCGCAGCAATCCGATCAGCAGCCGCAGCCTGCGAGTGCTGGGTTTCGGCAGACCGCGAGAGCCTGCAGGGCTCTGCCCTGCACCCGCAAGCGGATGGTCATCCCCTTGGCCCTTTTAACGGGTGTTTGATGGGCGAATGCCCAATCGCTGCTTTGCATCTGTTAGGGTAAGCCTTCAACGGGCGCGCCGTAGCTGCCGAACTTGGACGCCGCCTCCGCCACCTCCGTGTCGTTCAGCAGCACCGGGCCGCCGATCAGCAGCGCCTGCCAATACTGCCGCGCAATCGTCTCCAGCTCCACCGCCAGCCACATCGCGCGCGCCAGCGTGCCGCCGCACACGATCATGCCGTGGTTCGCCAGCAAGCAGGCCGACCGGCCCGCCAGTGCCACCAGCGTGTGGGCGGACAGCTCCGCGGTGCCGAACGTGGCGTACGGCGCGCACCGCACATCCGTGCCGCCGAACGCCGCGATCATGTAGTGACAGGCGGGGATCGGCCGCTGCGCCACCGCCAGCGTCGTGCAGAACGGCGAGTGCGCGTGCACCACGGCGCCGGCATCGGGCCGGCTGCGCAGGATGTCCAGGTGGAAGCGCCACTCCGTCGAGGGCTTCAGCGGCCCGGACCAGCTGCCATACTCGCCCCCAAGCGGCATCGCGGCGATCATTTCGGGCCGCATCGTCTCGTACGGCGTGGCCGAGGGTGTGATCAGCATGGTGGCGCCATGCCGCATGCTGATATTGCCGGACGTGCCTTGGTTCAGCCCTGCGGCGTTCATCGCCCGGCAGGCGTCGATGATCGCCTTGCGTGCCTCGCTCTCGGTCACTATCGCCTCCCTGCCGGGCACGTTGCCCGGTCAGCGGACGCTAAGGGCGGCGGCGGCCCGCAACAACAGGCCGACCAGGTCCGACTGCGACCGGGTGCCGAGGCGCTTGAGCAGCTTCTTAAGCCGGGTGCGTGCGCCGCCGATGGTCAGCCCCGTGCGCGCGGCGAACTCGGACAGGTTCTCGCCACTGGCCAGCGCTTCCGCGAGCTCGGCATAGGCAGCGGGGAGGCCGAGTGCCTCGCGCGACCAGTGCCGGCGCAGCAGCGTCGGCGCACGCAGTTCCGCAATCGCCGCCAGGGCCATGTTACCGCCGGGGAGGGGGGAGAGCGTGACCACGTGGGTGACGTCACCCTGCCGGTTGCTGAGCTGCACGATGACCCGGCCGCCCTGGCCCTCGGCCTTGCTGCCCAGCACGCCCGTGAGGGCCTGCTCAATCGCGTCCTGGTCGTCCTGCCGCTGCACGCGCAGCCGTCCAACGGCCGTGCCGAACACCCGCCCGGCAGCGAGCAGCGCGGTGGCTGCCCGGTTGGCGTGCACGATCCGCGCGCGGGGTCCGAGCATCAGCAGCGGCAGTACCCCGCAATCCAGCGCCGCCAGGGCCACGTCCCTGGTGACCGCGCTCGAGTCCGCATCGCCGGCTGATCCGCTAACCACGCTTTAAGACTACACGCGTCGCCGCCATGAACCAGGTGTCCAGAGGCCGCCGATCTGCTGGCTCAGTGGTGCGGGTCAAACCCCAGGAAACCTGCAGCCGGCACCGCAGCACCGCCATTGCCGGCGAACAGCGCGGGCGACTGCCGTGCTGCGGGCGTCGTGACCGAGGCGTTCTGTGCCTTCGCCTGCACCTGAGCCTGCCGGGCCTGCGCCCGTGCCTCCGCCAGCGCCTTACGGCGGTCGGCGGAGCTGGGCGCGCCGGATTCGGCCTGCATCGCACCCGGTGGCGGGCGGGACCCGGCGCTGCCCGAGCCGGTGCCGCGCAAGGAAAGCAGCAGGAAGGAGAC
>CAXSEK010000264.1:0-4845 GCA_964235625.1 uncultured Acetobacteraceae bacterium | reverse complement strand
GAGGCCCAGAACAGGGCCGTCGCCACCGCCATGCACAGGCAGATCAGGAACACCTGGCCGGCCGGGTGCGGGCCGTAATCCAGGTCCGTCTCGGCCCGCAGCACCTTCATCGGGTCGATCCGCGTACTCAGGCCGTACCAGGCGAACTCCACCACCGCCGTCAGCACGGTGGCGCACAGCCCCAGCGCCAGCACCGGCAAGGGCTGGCGGTCCGGCCCGGATGGCAGCAGCCGCCACGCCATCATCCAGATGAACAACCCGGCGAAGATCGTCGGCTCCGAGACCTCCGCCTTGGACTGCAGGAAGAAGTGGAATAGCGCCAGCACCGCGACCAGGTACACCAGCCGGTGCATCCGCTTCCACGCGTGGCCAAGCGCGCGCAACGCCCGGTCCGTGGAGGTCACCCCGAGCAGCCCGAGCATGACCAGCGATGCAAATCCCACCTCCAGGTAGAACCGCGACAGGATCTCCGTCGCGACGGTGTGGATGTTCCACTTCTCGTCCCACGCGTACAGCACCAGGTGCGCAAGCGTGTAGAATAGCGCCGTCAGCCCAAGCTGGCGCCGCACCAGCACCAACCGGTGCCAATTGAAGATCGCCCGCGCCGGGGTAGCGAGCAGCGACAGCATCAGGAACCGGATCGCCCACAGCCCCGTCTCGTGGTTCGCCACCAGCACGGGGTCGGCGCCGAGCTTGTCGGTCCCGAGCGCATAGGCGATCCAGACCGCCGGCAGCACCTCCAGGATCAGCACCGCCGTCTTCAGCCACGAGAACCGGCCGGACCGGTCGTGCCACGGCCAGGGCGTCTTCTGCATCGGATGCCGGCTAAGGGACCGCCGCGGGTTGACCCGCTCGCGCCCGGCGACCGGCGCCGCCTCACTCACGGGGTCGCACCCGGGACGTGGCGAAAGCCCTCCGGCGCCTTGAACGCCGCCGGGTCCTGCGGGCCGTAGCTGACCGTCACGGCTTCAAGCAAAACCTGTCCCCTCTGGCTCGCCCGCAGCATCACACCATCCGGCGTCATGCACAGCAACGTCTCCTGCCCGGCGCCGTCCGCCGTCTGCCAGTTGGTGCAGCCCAGCCCGGCGACCACCGTGCTGTCGCGCACCGAGTAGGATCCGGCCGAGGCGCCCGGCAGGCCCGGCGCCGCCGTGGACACGTCCAGCACCGCACGGTCCGCGACCTTCACGACGGACATGCGCTTGGCCGTGTAATCCACGATCATGTACAGCCCCGGCGCCGGCGGATCGACCCGCAGCCGCCCCGTGGCCACCGACCAGCGCATCCGCTGGCTGAGCGCCGGGCCGCCCGGC
Organism: uncultured Acetobacteraceae bacterium; assembly: GCA_964235625.1. Lineage (GTDB taxonomy): Bacteria > Pseudomonadota > Alphaproteobacteria > Acetobacterales > Acetobacteraceae > LMUY01. The sequence continues at coordinate 3,532 of CAXSEK010000264.1, read as the reverse complement.
ACCGGCTGCGCCACCTGATACGTCACGTCCACATCGCGCAGCGGCATGATCGGCGGCCGATCGTTTGCCAAGGCCGGAGCAGCCGCCAAGGCCGGGCCGGCGGCGAGCGTGGCCAGCAGGCCGAGCCGCCTCATCGCACACCGAACGGCACGCGGACGAAGTCCGCTGGCGGCACGAATGCGGCGGCGGGCACGGGGCCGCGCGAGACCGACAGCGCCACCGCGCGGCCCGGCTGCCCGTTCCACAGCCCCTCGGCCCGCAGCACGACGCCGTCGGCCGTGACGCAGCCGGTCGCGTCCACGTGGCGGGCCTGGATCGCCCATTCGGCGCACTCCATGCCGAGCACGTGGCCGGTGCCCTTGCGGGTGAACCGCGCATCGGCGCCGGCAAGCAGCGTCTGCGGATCGCCGCCCCGGATCGGCAGTTCCAGCACGGTGGATTGCGCGGCGAACACCACGTCCGTCACCCGGCGCCGCAGGTCCGTGATGGCGTAGAGCGCCTGCCCCACCGGCTCGGCGCGCAGTCGCTGGCCGGCGGCGTCCCATTCCAGACGCACGCCCTGTGGCGCCCCGCCGGGTATCTGCTGCGCGGCGGCACCCTCCAGCCGATACAGCACGTCCACGTCGCCCGAAGGGATCATCCGGGGCTGCGCCACCGCCAGGGCGGGGAGCGCCAGCGCCATGCCGGCGAGCAGCGTAAGAACCCTCACTGGGCCATCGACCGGATCTCCGCTTCCATCGCCTCGCTCTCTGCCTCCCATCGGGCCGGCTCGTCCACCGCGGCCGCGAGGAGCAGCTTATACTGGTCTCGTGGCACCTCCTCGGTGCCGAATTGTGTCAGGTGGGTGGTCACGAACTGTGTGTCCAGCAGCCGGTAGCCGCCCAGCCGCAACCGGGCCACCAAGTGCACCAACGCCACCTTGGACGCATCCCGCGCCGTGCTGAACATGCTTTCGCCGAAGAACGCACCACCCAGGCTCACTCCATATAGCCCGCCCACCAGCACCCCCTCCTGCCGGCACTCCACGCTATGCGCCGACCCGGCCTGGTGCAGATCGCCGAACAACCGCTCGATGTCGCGGTTGATCCAGGTGTCTTCCCGGCCCGGCGATGCGGCGGCACAGGCGGCGATCACCGCGGGGAAATCCGTGTCCGCCGTCACCTGATACGGCCCGCGCAGCACCGTGCGCAGCAGCCGCCGCGGCAGGTGGAACCGGTCCAGCGGCAACACGCCGCGCCGCTCCGGGTCCAGCCAATACAGCCGGCTGCCCCGCCGTGTCTCCGCCATGGGAAACAGCCCGGCCCGATAGGCGCGCAGCAGCAACTCCGGAGTGACCTCGACAGTGCGGCGGGACATCGTGGTCGAGCCTAGCATGCCGGGCCGCCCCGCTAAACCGGCAACGGCGCTGCGCGCACGTGAAGGCAGCGCAGGAGTGATGACGCCACGGGCTGCCTCGCTGGATGCTGCATCGGAGTTGGGCCACACTCGCCTCCGCGCAACCGTCGGACGGCAGCGATTGCGAAGCTGGCTTGCCCGCCTGACTGCTCCGCCTGCTGGGCGTGGCGGACCGACGCGGCCACCGGAGATGACTGCCGTGGCGTTGCGCGAACTCGGCTGGGGGCTCCCCTTTACTTCGACTGAGAGCCCTGATCTGAGGCAACGCCCGCACGCCCGCCGCGTAATGCCGCGCATGACCCCATTCCTCCACCGCCTCTGCCTGGCCCTGCCGCTCCTGACGGCGTCCTGCGCCGGGCTCCAGCGGGTGGACCAGGGCACTCTGCAGCCGCAGACCGTGTCCGGACCGTGCCAGGTGAAGAAGTTCTTCCTGGTCAACCTCACCGCCGTGCCGACGGATCTGACCGTCACGGCGAACGGCCAAGCCTGCAGCTTCACACTCATCAACCCGGACCTGCAGATCTTCAACACCGCTGCCCTCGTGACCGAACGGCCATCCCATGGCCAAGCGACCTCCGGCCTCCTCCGCGGCGGCGTGCAGGCCGGCGTGTCCTACACACCCGAGCCGGGCTACACCGGCAAGGACACCTTCACGGTGACGCTTGAACCCGCCGACCGCGCCATCCGGCTGAACGTGACCGTGCAGCCAGGTTAGCCGTAAGGGTCGCCGTTTTCTCCTCTCCCGCTGTCGGGAAAGGCAGCGGAGGGCTTGTGATGAAGCGGACACCGGCGTCAGGCTAGACCTCTAGCGTGACTGCCACCGGCACATGGTCGGACGTCTGCGGCCAGTCCCGCGCACCCTTCAGCACCTCGAACCCGCGCAGCCCGGGCACCAGGTCCGGCGTTACCCACACATGGTCCAGCCGCCGCCCCCGGTCGGACCGGCGCCAATCCTGGTTGCGGTAGCTCCACCAGGTGTAGAGCTTCTCCTCCGCCGGGACGAAGTGCCGCACGGCGTCGTGCCAGCCTGCCCTCTGCCAGGCCAGCATGGCCGCCACCTCCACCGGCGTGTGGCTGACCACGCCCAGCAGCTGCTTGTGGCTCCAAACATCCTGCTCCAGCGGCGCGATGTTGAGGTCCCCCACCAACACCCCGCGGCACAACCCCGGGCGGGCCGCGAACCAGTTCGTGGCCTCCGCGACGAAGGCGAGCTTGTGCGCGAACTTCACGTTCACCGCCGGGTCCGGCACGTCGCCGCCCGCCGGCACGTAGAAATCGTGCAGCTCCACCGGCCCCGACGGAACCTGCAAGGACACGTGCAGGTGCCGGCAGTCGCCCTTGGCGCACCAGTCGGGCGCCGTGTCCTCCGCCAGCAACGGGATGCGCGAGAGGATTGCCACCCCGTTATAGCCCTTCATCCCGCGCCGGGCCACGTGCGGGTAGCCCAGCGCGGGCGGCCCGGCATCCGGAAACAGCTCGTCCGGCACCTTCGTTTCCTGCAGGCAGATCACGTCCGGATCGAGCGCCTCCACCAGCCGCTCCAGCAGACTCAAGCGTAGCCGCAGCGAGTTGATGTTCCAGGTGGCGATGCGCAGCGTGCTCATCGGGCCGCTTTGCCGTGCCCCGTCCGGGGGCGCAAGCCACGCTTGATTATACATCCGGTTGCACTAGGGTCGCCCGAAATCCGGACCGGGGGAGTGAAGCATCATGCGTAGGCGTTTCGGCGCGGCGTTGGCCGGCCTGTTGCTCGCCGCTGGGGTCGCGCACGCGCAGGAGCCGGTGCAGCTCGGCTCGATCGAGATCCTGTCCGGCCCCAACGCCGCCTACGGCACCGCCATCAAGGCCGGGCTCGACCTGGCCCTCGGCGAGGTCAACGAGAAGGGCGTGCTCGGCGGCCGCAAGATCGTCCTCACCGTCGAGGACAGCGCCGGGAACAAGGACCAGGCAATCAACGCCGCCCGCAAGCTGATCGGCCGGGACAAGGTGGTCGCCATCATCGGCCCGACCCTGTCCAACGAGATGTTCGCCGTCGGCCCCGTCGCCAACGAGCGCCGGGTCCCGATCATGGGCACCTCCACCACGGCCAACGGCATCACCGCCATCGGCCCCTACGTGTTCCGCACCTCGCTGCCCGAGA
>CAXSEK010000263.1:0-4847 GCA_964235625.1 uncultured Acetobacteraceae bacterium | reverse complement strand
CGCTGGAGGAGTATCTCGCGCGGACCGTGCCAACAGCGCAGACACCGTTCACCAGAACCGCAATTGCCGACGTTCGGGACGCCGTGCAAGCAGCGAAGGCCGAGGGCTACTGCTTCGTGGACCAGGAGGCGGAGGTCGGGTTCCGCTCCGTGGCGGTTCCGCTGCGGCGGTTCGATGGCACGCTTGTCGCCGCGCTGAACATCGGCGCGCGGGTGGAGCGGGCGGACCCGGCGGCGATGACGGGGAAGCTGCTGGCCGTGCTGCTGGCGGAGGCCGAGGGGTTGAGCGGGCTGTTGATCTAAGGTGGATAGCTGAGCAGGTCAGCCAAGCATCACGAGGTTCGCATTGCCTCCTGCAGCGGTCGTGTTCGTGCTGACGCACCGCTCCTGCACGAGCATTCCAAGGAGTAGTCTGGCTGCGCTGTATGGGTCAGCACGATCGGTCCCTCACGCGTAGCCGTGGCTTCGTTCAGGGCGAGCAACTCGCTGCGACCGTCGTCGAACAGGACCGCTGCGATCCCGTCCTGCTGCCCGCCGGGCGGCTCGGCGATCCAGGCCGACAAGGGTTGCGCGATCGCGCAATTCCGACGGATTGGCCCGGCGCTGCTCGTTGCTCAAGTCGAGCCCGGTCGAGTTCGCGCGCACGGGGGCCGAACAGGTCTCGCGGTAGGCGAGGTAGCTCACATCGGGGTGGATCTTGCGGGTGAACACGGGGAAGCGTTCCAGCGCGTCCACTTGCGCCCGCTTTTAATCTCGCTGTCCCAACACGCACCCTTGACCAGGCGGACCATCAGTCACTGCGCGCTGCGGCGGTCCAGGCCGACCACTCAGTTCAGCACGAACGGCGCGCCTCTCTTCCTGCCTGGCAGGCCCCAGGCCGGTCGCCTTTGGCGAGGATCGACACAGCGTGGCAGGTCAATTCACTGGCGCAGCACAGTATCGCCGGAAGAGTTCGGGAGCGGCCGCCACCTTCAATGCCATGGTCCATCCGTTCTCGGCTGTCGTTTGGGCCGCCGCGGCTTTTCGGCCAGTCTGGACATGTCACGAATGGGGCAGGGGCTGCATCGCCGCCCTGGCCATGATCGCGGCTGGCTGGCCGTTCCCGCTCTGAGTCTCTGGATCCGGACTGGCTTCTCACATTCGCGATTGGCGGCGCAGGTACGACGCGGAAGCGGTGTTCGCCGCGCGCGAGTTCATGCGCCTCGAGCAGGCAGGCCACAGCCCCACGCCGGCACAGCGCCACGCGATGCTGCAGGAGAAGATGGCATTGACCGCGACGGCCGCGGTCGTGACGGCGGTGAGTAAGACGGAGGCCGCCCTGTTCCGAGATGCCGGCTGTCTACGCGTCGAGGTGCTCGGCCTCGAACCGAGCCCAGCCCGATCAGCAACGGCTTCGCTGCCCGGCGGGACCTGCTGTTCGTGGGCGCCCTGGGCGAGGACAACTCGCCCAATGCCGATGCGGTCGTCTGGTTCGTGCAGGAGATTATGCCGTTGCTGAACCGCCGTATATCGGGGATGGCTGCCAGTTTCTGGTGGCAGGGCGTTGCCAGGCGCCGCGGGTTCTGACGCTCGCCGACGACCGCGTGCGCATCCTGGGGTTGGTGGAGGACTTGGCGCTGCTCTACGCCACCGCACGCGTCTTCGTGGCACCCACGCGCTTCGCGGCCTTCCCGTGATCGGCACATCCCTGCTCGCCCGCCAACTCGGCTGGGTGTCGGGGCAGGAGATGCTGGCCCCCAGCACGGCGGAGGCGTTCGCCGAAGCCTGCGCACGCCTCTACACTGACCCGGCGCTCTCATACGCGCTGCGCCGGCAGGGCCTTGCTCGCCTGGTCGAGGAGGAACGGCAACACGATTTCGCGGCGGTTCTGGAACGAGTCGTGGGGGCGGGGATAGTGACGATCGGCGAAGACGGCTCGATTGCTCTCCCGCCGCCTCCAGCGCATGATCACGCACAGGGAATGGATCGCGGGCGAGGATGATCGACAAACGCGTGGCAAGTGTGGCCGAGGCGCTCGTGGGCGTTGCGGACGGCGCGACGGTGCTGGTGGGTGGCTTTGGTGCCGTCGGGCAGCCCAACAAACTGATCGACGGCCTGATCGAGCAGGGCGCGCGCGACCTCGTGATCGTCGCCAACAACTCCGGCATCGCCGAGTTCGGCCTGGCTAAGCTGATGCGGCTCGGCCGGGTGCGCCGGATCATCTGCTCCTACCCGCGCTCCGCCGGCTCCGTCGTTTTCGAGGAGTTGTACCGCGATGGCAAGATCGAGCTCGAACTCGTGCCCCAGGGCACCCTCGCCGAGCGCATGCGCGCCGCTGGCGCCGGTGTCGCCGCCTTCTACACGCCGACCGCATTCGGCACGAAGCTGGCGGAGGGCAAGCCCACGGCCGAGATCGCCGGCCGCTCCTGCGTGCTGGAATACGCGCTGCACGGGGACGTCGCCCTGATCGAGGCCTGGGAGGCCGACCGGTGGGGCAACCTCGTCTACAATGCCAGCGGCCGTAACTTCAATCCGGTGATGGCGACCGCCGCCACGCTCACCGTGGCGCAGGTGCAGCGGGTCGTCGAGCTCGGCGCCCTGCCGCCCGAATGCGTCGTGACACCGGGCGTGTATGTCGACCGCGTAGTGCAAGTGACCCATGACGGGCCTCAAGGCTGATCAAGAGCGACAGGAGATGACCATGTCGATCCAACCCCGAGATCGCATCGCAATGGCCGCTCGCGTGGCCACTGACATCCCCGAGGGTTGGTGGGTCAATCTCGGCATCGGCATCCCCGTCCTGGTCGCCGACCACGTCCCGCTGGAGCGCGAGGTGGTGTTCCACTCGGAAAACGGCGTGCTCGGCATGGGCCCGGCTCCCGAGCCCGGCCACGTCGATCCCTGGCTGATCAACGCCGGCAAGACCCACGTGACGCTCCGCCAGGGCGGCAGCTACGTGCACCAGGCCGACAGCTTCGCACTGATCCGTGGTGGCCACCTGGATTTGTGCGTCCTCGGCGCGTTCGAAGTGGCGGAGAATGGCGACATCGCCAACTGGTCGCGCTCCGACAACGATTTCGCCCCGGCCGTTGGAGGGGCCATGGACCTTGCCGTCGGCGCGAAGCGGCTCTGGGCCGTGATGGAGCACACCACAAAGTCCGGCGAGCCCCGCCTTGTGTCCCGCTGCACTTACCCGTTGACCGCCTTGGGCGCTGTCAGCCGGGTCTACACCAACCTGGCCGTGCTGGACGTCACCGAGCGCGGTTTCGTGGTCGTCGATATCATCCCAGGGCTCGACTTCGCCGGCTTGCAGCAGCGCACCGGGGCCACCCTCCATCTGCCGGCCTGACACGGCGCTACTCTTCCGACAGTTCCACCTCGATCCGGTTGCGGCCCTGGTGTTTCGCCCGGTAGAGTGCCCGGTCCGCCGCACCCAGCAGCGCCTCGGACGTGATATCCGCCCGCGTACTGCGTGACACGCCGACGCTCACCGTCAACCGGTGCGACGTATCGGCCTCAGGCATGAAATTCATTCCCTGGATCGCCACCCGCAACCGCTCCGCCGCCCGCACCGCGTCGCTCGCGGATGCGCCCGACATCACCACCACGAACTCCTCCCCGCCGTAGCGCGCCAGGCTGTCGAACACGCGCGTCCGGCCGCGGAGAGTCTCGGCCACCTGCTTCAGCACCTGGTCGCCGGTGGCATGGCCCCAGCGGTCGTTGACCATTTTGAAATGGTCGATGTCGATCATCATCACCACGATGCCCGCCGGCTGCCCGGCCGACAGCAATCCACCCAGATGCCGCATGAGGTAGCGATGATTATACAATCCGGTCAGCGGGTCCGTCAGCGCCAGTTCCAACGCGTGGCCCAGATCGGCACGCAGCCGGTCCTGGTAGAATTTGCGCCGGATCTGGTTGCGCGCACGCACCCGCAACTCGTTCTCGTCCACTGGGCGCAGCACCCAGTCATTGGCGCCGAGATCGAACCCGCGCAGCAGGCGGTCATGCTGTTCCGGCTCCGCTACCAGCAGCAGTGGGATCTCCATCGTCGCCCGCTCCGCCCGCAAACGGGACGCCAGACGCAACGGATCGTCGCCCGCGATCGACAGGCTGAGCACGATGAGGTCGAAGCTGATGCTGTCCGACATGGACAGCGCCTCGCTCTCCGAGCGTGCCCGCGCCGGGATGATCCCCTCCCGGGACAAAGCTTCCTGGGCGTTCAGTGCCCCGAGATCCCAATCGTCCACCACCAGGGCCCGGGCGCCTGCCACCGAGAACTCCTGCCGCGGTCCGTTCGACAGGCCCAGTGCCTGCGCCGTCTCGCCCCGCACGCGCCACTCGTCCAGCAACCGCTTCAGCCGCACCAGCCCGCGCACCCTGGCCAGCAGCGTGTCATATTCCAGCGGCTTGGTCAGGAAATCGTCGGCGCCGACCTCGAGTCCATGCAGCCGCTCCGTGGGATCGCCCAACGCCGTCACCATCACGACGGGGATATGTGTCGTCATGTTGTCGGCCTTCAGCCGGCGGCAGGTCTGGTAGCCGTCCATCCCCGGCATCATGACATCGAGCAGGATCAGGTCCGGCTGCCACGAATGCGCCAGCCGAAGCGCCTCAAAGCCATCCTGGGCCGTTTCGACTTGGTAGTATTCCGCCACCAGCTTCGCCTGAAGCAGCCGCGTGTTCGCCGGGACGTCATCGACAATCAGGATACGGGCAGTCATTCCAGTTTCGTCCCAATTACGCGGCGTTCGGCATCGTCGACGTTTCGATGATAGACGGATGATCGGTTTCACGGAAGCAACTCCCGCGACCTTTCATCACGATGGTGCCTGGGCTAGTTCAAACGGCGAATTCGAGTCCTGAGCG
>CAXSEK010000262.1:0-4855 GCA_964235625.1 uncultured Acetobacteraceae bacterium | reverse complement strand
TCGCTGTCCAAGGCGGAAGCATCGAAGAAAATCGACGCGTTACAGGGAAAGACGGGACGCGGTAAGTCGCACTAAAATTCAGGATTTGTTCGCGTTGGTCGTTTAGCCGGACAATCCTAGCGGGTCCGATTCGTCCACCGTTGCTAGCTGATAGGTGTGCCGACGGCTCTCACCCCAAACCTCTCCCGTCAACAACGGGAGAGGTTCTTTCGTATCACGGTCAGTGGCGTAGCTGAGTTAAACAGGAAGGCAAGGTGCGCTTGCACCTTTCCCCCAAACGAGAACAGCACCGCGCCCAGGTCCGAATGAGCTTTCATGACGTCGGGCTGGCCTGGCTGCCGGTGCGAGGTATGATGAGCGCCACGGGGATCATCAACACCGCAATTACCAAGCCGCAGGCGAACACCCCGTGTAGCGCGCCGGCCAGCACCGGAAGCAAATGTGCGAGTTCGCCGGGTGGTAAGGTGGCTCGCCCGGCCGCACCCATCAGTCCCTGCAGGGCACCATGCGTGCTGGAGCCACCTGCGGCGAGGCCGGCATTCATTATGCCGCCCAGCGCGGCTGAGCCCACTGCCTGACCAATCAGCCGGGAGAAGTAGAACAGCGATGTCGCCCGGCCACGATCGGCCGTGGTCACCGCATTCTGCACCGCCACGGTGAAGACGATGCTGCTGCCGCCGAGCCCCATGCCGAGCGGGACGCAGGCGACCAGCAGCAACTTGATGCCGCCCGCCTGCACGAGTAGCAGGCTGCCGATCACCAATGCAGAGGCCGCCCCAAGCGCCACGCGCCGCAACGGCCAGCGCACCAGGATGCGGCCAAGGCCCATGCTGGTGCCCGACCAGCTTACCGTCATGAGTCCGAGCACGAAGCCCGCCATCAAGGCGCTCTCGCCGAGCAGGCCCTGCACGGAAGGAGGCACGAAGGCGGTCAGTTCGATTACCAGCGCGCCGGTGAGCAAAGCAGAGGCGTTGGCCGCCAGGAGGATGGGGCGGCGCAGCAGGTGAGCAGCCAGCATCGGCATCGCCGCACGGCGTTCGATGGCCGCGAAGGCGCCGAGGCAGACCGCGCAGGCCGCGCAGAGGGTGGCGAGTATGCGCGCGCCCAATGCCTCCCACTGCACCAGGGCCGCCATTCCGCAGCCGACGCCGCAGGCCAGCAGCGCCGTGCCGGCGAGGTCGATCCTGCCCGGCGGACGGGCTCGCGCCGGCTCCATGAAGTAGCGCGCGACCAGCAGCATGGTGAAAGCGCCGATCGGCAGATTGAGCCAGAACACCCAGGGCCAGCCGATCGTGCCGACGCAGACGGACCCGATCAGCGGCCCGGCGATCGCGGTAATCCCCCATATGCCGCTGACATAGCCCAGCACCCGTGGCCGATCGGCCGGCGCGCAGACGTCACCGATGATGGTGGTGGCCAGCGGCGGCAGCCCGCCACCGCCCAGGCCCTGGACAGCGCGGAACAGGATCAGCGACGGCATGCTCCAGGCGAATCCGCAGAGCAGCGAGCCCGCGAGGAACAGCGCCGTGCTGCCGAGATAGACGGCGCGGCGGCCATACAGATCGGCCAGGCGGCCATAGATCGGCGTGGTGATCGCCTGCCCCAGCAGGTATATGCCGAACGCCCAGGTAAACAGGTCGAAGCCGCCCACGCGCGAGACGATGGTCGGCATGGCGGTGCTGATGACGGTGACCTCGGCCGCCGACATGAAGGTGGAAATCAGCATGGCGGCGATGATCGGACCGCGCCGTAGGGTGGCGATCGGCCGGGCAGCTGGGCTGATCTCGTTCATGGCCACGAAGTATGGCGCCTCCTGGTGGAAGAGCTAGGCCGCCATCCGAACAGCAGATGCGCGCCGGGGACGCGCGGAAGGGCACATGCCATCGTTGGCAATGCATAGGGGGGCAACCTATGCTACGAAGATGATATGACTCACACGATCCGGGAGCAGGCCAAGCTGCTGGCGCGCGTGCGCCGAATGAAGGGCCAGGTGGAAGCGATTGAGCGGGCGCTGGAGAGCCAGGCCGGCTGCGAACAGATCATGCACCTGATCGCCGGCGTGCGCGGCGCGTTGGCGGGGCTGATGGCCGAGGTGGTTGAGGACCACGTCCGCACGCACCTGGTGGATCCCGACACGCATCCAGGTGCGCTGAATGCAGAGGCAGCCGAGCAGTTGCTCGACGTGGTCCGCAGCTACTTGAAGTAAGGAGCTGACATTGGATGAGTTCCTGCCACCCGCCGGTGACCCTGCGTCCCTGCCCGGCCATAGCCACGTGTTCCTGGGCAAGGGGCATGACCAGGCGGAGCGCCGGGCGTGGTGGGTCATCGGGCTATGCGCCGCGATGATGATGCTGGAAGTCGTGGGCGGCCTGTTGTTCGGCTCCATCGCTTTGGTCGCCGACGGGCTGCACATGAGCACCCATGCCGGCGCACTGCTGCTGGCGGCGCTGGCCTATCATTATGCCCGCCACTACGCCGACGACCCCCGGTTCACCTTCGGCACCGGCAAGCTCGGCGACCTGGCCGGGTTCACCAGCGCCGTCGTCCTGGCGATGATCGCGTTGCTGATCGGCTATGAGGCGATCGACCGGCTGTTCGCGCCCGTGCCCATCCGGTTCACCGAGGCGATCCCGATCGCCGCCCTTGGCCTGGCCGTGACCGTCGTTAGCGTCTGGCTGCTGAGCGGAGGGCATTCCCATCACCATGGGCACCACCATAACCATGGGCATGGTGGCCATGACGAGGAACACACGATACCGGCCCTAGAGGGCGCCCTGACGCTGGGCGTGTTCGAGGACGGCGTGCCGCCGGTGTTCCGGCTGCGTCCGCAACCCGGACATGGCATCCCGGACGCAGCCACGGTCGAGACGGTGCGCCTGGATGGCACACGCCAGGCGTTCGCCATGCAGAACCGGGGCGGTTGGCTGGAAAGCAGCGAGACGGTCCCCGAGCCGCACGCCTTCACCGCCTACGTGCGTGTCGAGGGAGCGGAGCATGCCGTCGTGTTCCAGGAGCCTGAGGGGCACGGACATGGCGCGGGCGCGGCGGGGGCGGCGCACCGGGACAACAACATGCAGGCGGCGATCATCCACGTCGTGGCCGATGCCGCCGTGTCCGTGCTGGTCATCGTCGGGCTGCTGCTGGCGCGTGCTTTCAACTGGCTCTGGATGGACCCGCTCGCTGGTGTCGTCGGCGCGTGCGTCATCGCGAGCTGGTCGTTAGGACTTGTCCGCGATACGGGTGCCGTCCTGCTCGACATGGTGGCGGACCGGGGCGTGGCGGACAGCGTGCGCCAGGTGGTGCAGGCGGAGGGTGACGAAGTGGCCGATCTGCATGTCTGGCGTCTGGGACCTGGGCACCTGGGCGCGATCCTATCGGTCGTCACTCGGCGGGCGCGTGGGGCGGAGTTCTACCGGTCCCGCCTGGCCCGCTTTCCCCTGCTTTCCCACGTCACGGTCGAGGTCCTCAACGCATCACCCTGAGCCGGCCGCTCCTCGATGATGGCGTGCCTCATGCAGGCGGGCGCCAGCGGCGGAGCAGCAGCGCGCTGCCGACGACGCTGACGCTCGAGAACGCCATGGCCGCGCCGGCGACGACGGGGCTGAGCAGGCCCGATGCGGCGAGCGGGATGCCGACCAGGTTGTAGACAAACGCCCAGGCGAGGCCCTGGCGGATCTGCCGGTCGGTTCGGCGGGCAATGTCCAGCGCCGCCGATACTAGGGCCGGGTCACCCCGCATCAGGGTGATGCCGGCGGAAGCGGCTGCGACGTCCGTGCCGGTCGCCATGGCCAGGCCGAGGTCGGCGGCGGCCAGCGCCGGGGCGTCATTCACGCCGTCGCCGACCATGGCGACCGCGCCCTGGAACCGCAGCCCGGCCACCGCCGCCGCCTTGTCGGCCGGCAGCGCGTTGGCCCGTACGTCCGTGATGCCCAGCCTGCGCCCCGCCGCCTCTGCCGCACCCTGGTTGTCGCCGGTCAGCAGTATCACGCGCAGGCCGGACGCCTGGATGCGCGCGACGGCGGCTGCAGCGCCGGGCTTAAGCGCGTCGCCGTACGCGAGCAGGCCGAGCAAGCGGCCGTGCTCCGCGAGGTAGGAGACGGTGCGGCCGTCCCGTTCCAGGGTCTCTGAATCCTGGAGGAACGGTGTCGTGTCCACGCCCGCCTCCTCCATCAGCCGTGCGCTGCCGAGTAGCAGGCGTTGCCCGCCTACGTCGCCCTCCACACCGCGGCCGGGCAAGGCGCGCAGGCCGGTGGCGACCGGCCCATTCGACGGACCCGCACGGAGGGTCAAGGCGCGGGCGAGCGGGTGCTCGCTACCGGATTGCAGGGCGGCAGCGCGGTGGAGCACGCTGTCTGCGTCTTCGCCGGGGGCGGGAAGCAGGGCCACCAGGGTTGGATGGCCCTCGGTCAGGGTGCCGGTCTTGTCGAACACGACGGTGCGGATGGCGCGGGCTTGTTCCAAGGCGGCGGCGTCGCGGATCAGGATGCCGTTGCGGGCGGCGACCCCCGTTCCCACCATGATCGCGGCCGGGGTGGCGAGGCCGAGCGCGCAAGGACAGGCGATGACCAGGACCGAGACGGCGTTCACCGCCGCGGCCAGCACCCCGGCGCCGCCGGCCCACCAACCGAGGAAGGTGACCGCGGCGATGCCCACGACTACGGGCACGAACACGGCGCTGACCCGGTCCACCAGGCGCTGCACGGGGGGCTTGCCGGCCTGCGCGTCCTCCACCAACCGCACCATGCGCGCGAGTTGGCTCTTGGCGCCGATTGCCGTGACCTCGGCCAGCAGCAGCGCCTCACCGTTCAGGGCGCCGCCCACCACGCGGCTGCCGGGCTGCTTCGGCACAGGCAGG
>CAXSEK010000261.1:0-4858 GCA_964235625.1 uncultured Acetobacteraceae bacterium | reverse complement strand
CACCTGGGACAGCGTGTCAAACGGCAGGGCCGGGCGCTTGCGGTCCTGCAACAGGCGGCCGAGCCGCCGATGCAGCTGGACGACACGGGCCATCAGGCGCTCACGCAGGGCCTCGATATAGGCCAGCTCCCACGACACCTCGTCGATCCGGCGGATGACCTCGCCCCCGTCCGGCAGGGCGAGCTGCCCGGCCACGACGCAGGCTACCGCGTGCACCTCCTCGCGCAACGCCGGCTCCTCGGCGAGCCGCAGCAGGGTCGCGTCATCCCGTCCGGCCTTGGCCCAGCGGCTGTGGGGGGCCATCCAGGCCACCAGGTCGAGCCGCAGGCGGGTCGCCGCGAGCCGGTTATGCATTGGGCTCGGCTGCCAGCTCGCCTCGCCGGTCCGCAGTTCGGGTGGCAACCGGTCGCCGGGTTGCACACAGGCGACGTAATCCAGCGCCGAACCGATCAGGTCCAGCATGCGGCCATCGGCGGAGTCCTTGCCGATGGCGAACTCCCGCCGCAGCGAGTCGAGCGGGAGCATAGCCTCCCGCTCCCCCAACCGGAGCGCCATCATCGCCACGCCGTCCGTGCTGGAGCGCCGGAAGCTGACCTCGCCCAAGGTGCTGAAGACCTTGTGTTCCAGCTCGCAGCAATCCGGCATCGTGGGGCTGTGAAGCATCATGAGTGGTTTCCGCTTTTCGGGATATGCGTCAGCCTACGAGACAAACGTTAACGCTTCTTTGCGCCCGGCGCCGATAGGGTGCGCCACACGCCACCCCACGCCGTTGTTACATCCTCTCCATTCCTCCTGGGGCCGCCTTGCGGGATCGAGCTTTAAACGTCAGCCTCGAACGATGAGTGAGATGACCAGCGAGCAGGCGATCGAGGCGACCCTCCTCCGCCTCGTGGATGCCCGCGGCCCCGCGAAATCGATCTGTCCCAGTGAAGTGGCGCGCGCGCTGATGCCCGAATGGCAGGGCTTGATGGGCGCCGTGCGACGGGTGGCGATGCGCCTGGCCGTGGCGGGGCGGATCGAGATACTGCGGAAGGGCAAGCCGGTCGATCCGGTGGACGTACGCGGGGTCATCCGGCTGCGCTCCGGCGGCGGCGCCTGACTATGCGCCGTTTTGGCCGGTTCATCCGCAACGTCTGGTCGATCAGCGCGCCGTATTACCGCTCCGGGGAGAAATGGTCCGCCTTCGCCCTGTTGGGCCTGGTGCTCGCGGCCAACTTCGTGCTCGTCCGCATCGACGTCGTTATGAACGTCAACCAGGGCGCTTGGCTCAATGCCATGCAGCAATACGACGAGAGCACGTTCTTTCGCCTGATGCTGACCTACGTTCCCAGTTCGGAAGGCCCGTTCGGGATCATCCCCGGCTTCATTCCCCTGATCGTCCTGGCGCTCGCGATCGTGGCGCAGGGCCGCTACTTGCACCAATGGCTGGCGATCCGCTGGCGGCGCTGGCTGACGGAGCAGTTCCAGGCCCGCTGGCTGGCTGACCGTGCCTTCTACCAGATGCAGCTCCAGGCGGAGACGCTGGGCAATGACAACCCCGACCAGCGTATCTCCGAGGACGTCCGCGACTTCATCGAGAACGGCCTCACCCTCGGCCTGAACTTCTTCGCCAACGTCGTCTCGGTCGTCTCCTTCCTCCAGGTGCTCTGGATCCTGTCGTTCCCGATCACGGTGTTCGGGATCTACATCCCCGTCTACCTGGTCTGGGTCGCGCTGATCTACTCGGTGGTGGCGTCCTTGCTGGCGCACCTGATCGGGCGGCCGTTGATCTCGCTCAACTTCATCCGCCAGCGGCTCGAGGCGGATTTCCGCTTCGCGCTCGTGCGCTTGCGGGAGAACGCCGAGGGAGTGGCGCTGTCCGGCGGCGAGGCGGATGAGTCGCGCATCCTGAGCGGCCGGTTCGGCTCGATCGTCGGCAACTACCGCCGGATCATGTCGCGCAACCGCCTTGTCAACGCGTTCAGCTACTTTGTCAGCGCGACCGGTGGCATCTTCCCCTATTTCGCCGCCGCTCCACTGTATTTCAGCAAGCAGATCAGCTTTGGCGTGCTGGGCCGGGTCGCGGGGGCGTTCGCCCAGCTCCAGGCCTCGGCGTCCTGGCTGGTGGACAACTACATGACCCTGGCCGATTGGGCCGCGACGGTCGAACGTCTCGCCAGCTTCAACCGGATTTTGCAGGCGGCACATGACAACCGGGGCGGCATCACCGTCGTGCCTGCGCAGGGATTCGACTATGTCGGCCGTGACCTCCACCTCACTTTGCCGGATGGCACGGTGCTGCTGGATGGTGTCACCGTCCGGTTCACGCCGGGCAGCCACACCGCCCTGCGCGGCCGGTCCGGCAGCGGCAAGTCCACGCTGTTCCGCGCGCTGGCCGGGGTCTGGCCGTTCGGCGGCGGCGTGGTGGAGCGGCCGGTCGGGCGGACGATGTTCCTGCCGCAACGGCCCTACATCCCGCTCGGCACGCTGCGCCGGGCCGTCACCTACCCGGCCGCGCTGGACGCGTTCAGCGAGGCCGAGATCGTCGGCGCGCTGGCCGATGCCGGACTTGCCGTGCTGGTGCCGGAACTGGATACAGACATGAACTGGTCGCAACGCCTGTCCGGGGGGGAGCAGCAGCGCCTGGCCATGGCCCGTGCGCTGCTGAACCGGCCCGACTGGCTGTTCCTGGACGAGGCAACGGCGAACCTGGACCCAGAGGGGGAGGCGGCGATCTACCGCGTGCTCCGGGAACGGCTGCCCGGCACTGCCGTGATGTCCATCGCGCACCGGCCGGAGATCGAGGGCCTGCACGAAGCGGCGTTGACGCTGGAGAGAACGGAGACGGGCGGGACGTTGCTCGCGGCCAGTTGACGAACTGCCCCTACGGCAACGCCCTCCGCCAACTGACGATCAGCGTATCGATGGTGCGTTGCCAGCTGTACTCGGCGGCGCGGGCCAACCCTTGCTCCCGCAGCCGCTCGGCCAGCGCCGTATCCTCGATCAGGCGGCGCAGCCCCTCGGTGATGGCCGCCTCGTCCTCCGGGTCCACCAGCAGCGCCGCACCCGCCGCCAGCTCGCCGACGGCCGTGCTGCTCGACGCGAGCACGGGGCTCGCCGCCGCCATCGCCTCCACCACGGGCAGCCCGAAGCCTTCGTAGAGGCTGACATAAGCGAACGCTGCCGCGCGCGAGCACAGCGCTACCAGGTCCGGATCGCTGACGTGGCCAAGCAGGCGGACGGTGCCGTCGCGGATCGCGGCATCCGCCTCCGGCCGTGCGAGCACGCTGCCCCAACCTTTGCCGCCGGCGATCACCAGCGGCGCCCGGCGCCGGATCGCCGGCGGCAGGCGGAGATGAGCGGCTAGCAGCCGGTCGAAGTTCTTCCGCGGCTCGATGGTGGAGATGGAGAACACGTAGCCTCGGTCGTCCAGTTGGTAACGTGCGAGCGCCGACGCTGCGTCCGCCGCCGTTACCGGCCGGAACTCGTCCGCCGGGGCGAGCGGCACGACGTCGATCCGGTCGGCGGCGATGCCCAGGTCGCGCACCACGGCATCCTTGGTGAAGTGGGAGATCGCGACGAACCGGCTGGCCTGGCGCAGCGTCGCCTGCAGGTTGCGGTCGATCCAGTGCAGCCGCTCGGCCGGGTGCCAGGAGGGTTCGTGGTGCCAGGACAGGTCGTTCATGGTCACCACCGTGGGCAGCGAGACCGGCCGCACGATCATGTTTGGCTCGTGGTACACCAGCCGCCCGCCGCAGCTGCGGGCCATCTCCTTGACCTTGCGATTGAGCCCGCCGTGCTTGATGCGGCGGAGGGTCTGCACGCCGGGCACCCGGCCGACCGCCACCTTCCACGGGATCGGCACCGGCTGGACGACCCGGGGAGCGGCGATCGGGTCGTCCAGATGGTCGAGCGTGTCGGCCCCGGCCAAGCCCTGGGCCAGCAGCAGCCCCAACTGGTCGATCGCGGCGCAGGCCCGGGCGGCGCGGGCGATCTCCAGTGTCATCCGCCCGACGCCGGATCGGCGCGTGGCGAGGCTCTCCGCCCCGATCAGGACGCTCAGCTTGGGAATGGGGTCGAAAGGCACGGGATCTCTCGGCAAGGTCGTCGTGGATGGGGCCTTGGACAAGACCTCAACCCCGGTCGCTGCGTCAATCACGGACATGGCAATCGGCCGTCACGTGCTGGGTGAAGTGCGTCCAGAACACGGTCCGGCCCAGGAGCGGGATGCCGATATAGCCACGCATCCGCAACCGCCCGTCGGGATCGGCGCGCATCCGGATAGTATACGTCTTATCATCGTCAGGGTTGGTGATGTGGCTGTCCCAGACGCCGTCCGCATCTGCCTTGCCGCCGCTGATCAACGGGAGGTGGCAGCGGGAATGGCCATGCAGGTCCTTGGGCGCGCTGCCATCCGGCGCGAAGGTCACGATCCCGGCCACCCGGCCGCAAAGCCCGGCACTGCACGGATACAGCTCCACCACCCCATCGCGATCCTGCGTCCACCACAGGCCCATCACGGCCTGCGGCTCCGCCGCCCAGGCCGACCCGGCGGCGAGCGAGACGGCAACGGCCAAGGCGGCCATCCTCACGGTTGCGCCGGGGCCCCGGCCGCCGGCTTCGGGGAGGTGGCCACCCGCGCGAACGTCGTCACGATCCGCCAACCCGCCCGCATCGTGCCCCGCAGTGACCCGGCGACCTTGCTCTGCCCGCCGGCGCGGCAGCGATAGGGCACCGGCACCTCCAGGATCCGCAGGCCGGCGCGCGCCGCCTGCATCTGCATCTCGATATTCCAGCCATACGTCATCTCGCGCAGGCCAAGTGCCAGAAGGCTCGAACGGCGGATCGCCCGAAAGGCGCACATATCTGTATAACGAAC
>CAXSEK010000260.1:0-4875 GCA_964235625.1 uncultured Acetobacteraceae bacterium | reverse complement strand
GCCTGGGCGAGCGCGGCGGAGACGACGCCGCCCGCAACCACCTCCGCAACATCGAGGCCGGGCTCGCCCGCCTGGTGGGCGAACTGGAGCGCGGTCGGGCGCAGAGCACGTCCGAACTGCGCAACGACATCCGCGTGCTGACCCGCACCATCGCTGGATTGGCGGGCCAACCCCAATGAGCTTGCGCCGGCGTGGCGGCAGCGGGGACACGCTGAACCCGTGGCCCGGCTACGTGGACGCGCTGTCCACCCTGCTCATGGTCATCATATTCGTCCTCCTGGTGTTCGTGCTGGCGCAGGCCTTCCTCAGCGTCGCCCTCACCGGCAAGGACCGCGCGCTCGACCGGCTCAACCGCCAGATGGCCGAGCTGACCGACATGCTCTCGCTCGAGCGTGGCCACGGCGTGGAGTTGCAGGACGCAATGGCCGGGCTGAACCGCGACCTGGCCGGCGCCTCCACCGCCCGCGACCAGCTCTCTGGCCAGGTGGGGTCACTGCAGCAGCAACTCGCCAACGCCGCCTCGCAACGCGACTCGCTGCAAGCCGAGCGGTCCCGCCTGGTAGCACAGCTGGCCGATGCGAACGCCCAGGCGCAATCCGCTCAGGCCCGCAACGCCGCGTTGCAGGGCCAGCTAGCCGGCACGGCCGCGCAGGTGGACACCGCCGGGCAACAGGCCGCCACCACCGCGGGCCAATTGGCCGAGGCGCGGCGCCAACTCGCCGCCGCCCGCTTCGAGCTGGACCGCACGGTCGCGGCCGACAAGGCGACGGTGGCGGCGAAGCTGTCCGACCTCGCCCGCCTGGCCGACCAGGTGCAGGCGCTCACCGCTTTGCGCGACGAACTGGAGGCGCAGGCCACGGCCGCCGTCGCCAAGGCCGTCACCGACGAGCAGGCCCGCGCCGCCGTGGCCGGGCAGTTGCTCGACGAGCAGAAGCTGTCGGACTCCGCCCGCGCCCAGATCGCGCTGATGAACCGCCAAATGGCCGAGTTGCGTGCCCAGGTGGCCCAGGTTTCGGCGGCGCTGGACCTGTCGGACCAGGCGGCCAAGGCGAAGGACGTGCAGATCGCCAACCTCGGCACCCGGCTGAATTCGGCGCTGGCCTCCAAGGTCGAGGAGCTGCAGCGCTACCGCAGCGAGTTCTTCGGCCGCTTGCGCGAGGTTCTCGCCAACCGCCCCGGCGTGCAGATCGTCGGTGACCGCTTTGTGTTCCAGTCGGAGGTGCTGTTCCCGATCGGTAGCGCGGACATGACGGGCGCCGGGCAGGACCAGATCCGCACCCTGGCCGGCACCATCAAGGCCATAGCCGCCAAGATCCCGCCCGACCTGCCCTGGATCCTGCGCGTCGACGGCCACGCCGACCACCTGCCCATTCCCCGCGGCGGCGCCTTCGCCAGCAACTGGGAGCTGTCGTCCCAGCGCGCGATCAACGTCGTCAAGCTGCTGATCGGCGAGGGTGTCCCCGCCAACCACCTGGCCGCCACCGGTTTCGCCGATTTCCAGCCGCTCGACCCGGCGGACACCGCGGACACCAACCCGAAGAACCGCCGTATCGAGTTGCGCCTGACCGACCGGTGACGCTCAGCCTCATCTTCTCCCTCTCCCGTCCTTCACGGGAGAAGGTCGGGGTGAGGAATAATCGAGCACTGGCACCCTGACGACCGGCCTTCTCATCACGTTTAGCGGCCTGCCCGGCACGGGCAAGACACGCTCGCCCAGGCGCTCGCCAACGAGCTGGGTGCCACGCTGGTGCGGATCGACGTGATCGAGCAGGCGATCCGCTCGGCAGGCTTATCAGCGGTCGGCCCAGCCGGCTATCTGGTGGGCTACGGCTTGGCGGAGGCCAACCTCGGCCCCGGCCGAGTGGTGATCGCCGACAGCACCAACCCGCTGCATATCACCCGCCAAGCCTGGCATGACGCGGCCGCCCGGGCCGGCGCACGACACCTGGACGTCGAGGTGATCTGTGCTGACGCACCGGAGCATCGCCGCCGGGTGGAGACGCGAATGGCGGACATCCCCGGCCAATTTCGGCCGTCGTTCCCGGGGTCGGCGCGACGAGGGCGGCGGCTATCAGGAGACGCTTCATCCAAGCCTCATGCCGCCTTGGCCCGCCAATAGGGCTCGTCGTGAACGCTCTTCGCGAGGAGCATGACAACACGCTCGGACCGCCTGCGACATGCATGGCTTCCCGAAGCTGGCACGGCCCGGGGCAGTCGGTCATAGTGCGGCGCGAAGGCAAACATCCGGCATCTGAGCCGTTCAGGAGCCTGGCACAAATCAAGGGTTCGACCTCATGGCAAAGACATCGACCGGTAAAGGCACCAAATCTCCCGCGGAGCCAAAGGCCGAGGCTGCGGCGAAGGCCGAGGCGCCTGTGAAGGGAAAGAAGATAGCGCCCCCGAAGGCTGGCAACGCCCCGAACGCACTGCAAAAGCCCTTGCAGCCCTCCGCGGAACTGGCCGCCATCGTTGGATCCGCGCCGCTCGCCCGGGGCGAGGTGGTCAGCAAGGTATGGGAATACATCAGGAAACACGACTTGCAGAACCCGGCGAACAAGCAGGAGATCGTAGCCGACGAAGCCCTCAAGAAAGTGTTCGGCAAGGACAAGGCGACCATGTTCGAGATGAACAAGTTTTTCTCCAGCCATCTGACGTAGCGGCGCCGTCCAGGTCGTAAGCGATGTGGTTCGATACCGGTCGGACCACGCCGTTCAATCGCGCTCGTAAATCCCAACCAGCCGCCCATGCCCGAGCAAGCTGCGGCGCATCGCAACTCGCAACGCCCCTCGCCCGGCCACCCGCCGGGCTACGAACGACGCCGAGAGCGCCATGACCTGCACGACGTACCGGTGTGGCCCATGGCCCGGCACCGGGCTCGGCGGCAGCCAGCCGCGATGGCCGAAGGAGTTACGGCCGGCCGTGAACATTCGGCTGCGCGCCATCTGCTCCGGCACGGCGGCTTCCGCCAGACCATGCAACGTCGGCGGAATGTCGTGTAGCAGCAGGTGAACGAGGGGGCGGGGAAACGGCGCGTCCACATCCTCGATCAGTAGCGCGATCGACATGGTGCCCTCCGGTAGGCCGGACCACTGCAGTGGCGGCGACAGCCCGGCCCCGTCCGCGGTGAACCGGGTCGGCATCGTTGCATGATCCTCGAACGCGGCGGAGTGCAACGTAATGGTGCGCAAGCCGAGCCGCGCCGTCGTCGCAGCCCCAAGTCCAGGGCGGACGTCACGGATCATGTGGCCGAGCTTGGAAACGAAACCGGGCATGCACCCTCCTGTTCTCCCTTACGCGTCCATCACGGGTAAGGGAGTGCCCAATCAACGACGTCAGTGCGGCAGCAGATCTTCCACCAGGATCGGCGTCTTCCTTACGCGAACACCTGTCGCATGGAACACCGCGTTGCCGATTGCAGCGTTCATCCCGACAATGCCGATCTCGCCCACGCCCTTGGCCCCGATCGGGTTCACCACTGCATCGTACTCGTCCACCGTCTCGCAAATCACCTCGCCGATGTCGGCATTGGTCGCGAAGTGGTAGCCAGCCAGATCCGTGTTCGCCATCCGCGCCCGCGGCCGGTCCACCTGGGTCTGCTCCATCAGCGCGAAGCCCGCTCCCCAAATCATGCCGCCGATCAGGTTGCTGCGGGCCGTGCGCGGATTGATGATTCGGCCGCAACCGAACACCCCCACCATGCGCGACACGTGCACCTTGCGCAGCAACGGGTCGATCCGCACCTCGGCGAACTGCGCGCCGTAGGAGAACGAGGCATACTCGTCATTCGTGACAGCGGAGAACGCCATGCCGCCCGCCAGCCCCTGCCGCATCTGGTCGTCGCTCACCGTGTCCGGCTTCCACACGGTGGATACCTCGACTACGCCGGCGGTGTGCTTCTTCAACGCCTCCACCAGCGTCATGCCCTGGCCATTCGGCCCGATCACGTGGCCGCCGGCCAGCGTCCAGCCCCTTGCATCACCGCCAGCCACCGCCGCCAGCACTTCGTCCCGTACCATCCCCGCCGCCTTGTGGATCGCCGATCCGGCGGAGCCCGTGGTGATCGAGCCACCGGACATCGGACCGGATGGCAGGTTGCTGTCACCCAACTCCACCCGGATCATCTCGTTCGGCACGCCCAGCACGTCGGCCGCGACCTGACCCAGCACCGTATACGCTCCCGTCCCAACGTCATGCGCCGCGCAGAACACGGTGCACGTTCCATCGGCCGACAGCCGCACCCGTGCGGCTGAGGGCGCCATGGCGGACGGATAGCATGCCGCTGCCACCCCCATCCCGATCAGCGTGCCGTCCGGCGCCGTCATCGAACCCGGCGCCGGCATACGGCGGGACCAGCCGAATAACTCGGACCCGCGGCGAAAGCATTGCACGAGCGACCGGCTGCTCCACTTGGCCCCCTTCACCGGGTCCCGCTCGGGCTCGTTTTTAATTCGCAACTCGATCGGGTCCAAGCCCAGCTTGTAGGCCAGTTCGTCGATCGCGCACTCGAACCCGAAGAAGCCCGGCGCCTCGGCCGGCGCGCGCTGGAAGCCCGGCGTGTTCACGTCGGTCGCGACCGTGGATTCACGCACCCGGATGTTGGGCGAGCGATACATCCGCCCTGTCACCTCCGTCACCGCGAAGGCAACATGGTCGATCTTGGACGACTGCCCTGCCTGCTCGTGCATCACCGCCGTCAGCGTGCCGTCCCGCTCCGCCGCCAGCCGCACCCGGCTGCGCGTGGCGGGCCGGAACGAGGTCACGGTGAACCCAGCGTCGCGCGGCACGACCAGCTTCACCGGGCGGCCCAACCGGCGGGCAGCCATCGCCACCAGCACGGTATGCGCCAGGATGGTCGCCTTGCCGCCGAAGCCGCCA
>CAXSEK010000259.1:0-4897 GCA_964235625.1 uncultured Acetobacteraceae bacterium | reverse complement strand
GCCTGCGGGAACGCCGACCACTACCAGACGACCATGGTAAAGCGGAACGTCGTCATGCGCGCCCTGCAACGCCTACCGCTGGGGGCGCACATCGTCTGGCTGGACCAAGTGCTGCCGATGTACCGCAAGGACCGCTTCGAGCAGGAGGCCGCCATCGGCATGTGGAAATCCACCAACCATCGCTTCCGCGGCATTACCATCTTCGGCCGCCGGGACGCCGCCCTTTCCCCCAACGTTGCCGCCGCGATCAAACGCAAAGCCGTACCCGGCCCAGCGCTCCCCGCCGACTAGCACTCCACCACGTCAGCAACCGGTCAACACCGTCATGCCAGGCCTTGAGCCTGGTATCCACGACGTGCCTCACACACCGGCCAAACCGGGTCGCATACACTCTCGCCGCCCCGCCCCTGGCGTCACGAGCACAACCCCGTAGATGCCAGGCTCAAGGCCTGGCAAGACAATCGTGGGATGGCTTCAACTCCCCTAAAACACCACCACGCTCCGGATACTCTCCCCCCGGTGCATCAGATCGAACGCCTCGTTGATCCGCTCCAGCGGCAGCACGTGGGTGATCATCGGGTCGATCTCGATCTTGCCGTCCATGTACCAGTCCACGATCTTCGGCACGTCCGTCCGCCCCCGCGCGCCGCCGAACGCCGAGCCCTTCCATACCCGCCCGGTCACCAGCTGGAACGGCCGGGTCGTGATCTCGCGGCCCGCTTCCGCCACGCCGATGATGATGCTCTCGCCCCAGCCGCGGTGGCATGCCTCGAGCGCCGTGCGCATCACGCTCGTGTTGCCGGTGCAGTCGAACGTGTAGTCGGCCCCGCCCCCCGTCAACGCCACCAGGTGCTGCACCAGGTCGCTCTCTGCCTTCGACGGATTGACGAAATGGGTCATGCCGAAGCGGCGGCCCCACTCCTCCTTCGCGTCGTTCAGGTCCACGCCGACGATCATGTCGGCCCCCACCATCCGCAGCCCCTGGATCACGTTCAGCCCGATGCCGCCCAGGCCAAACACGATGGCGTTGGCGCCGGGTTCCACCTTCGCCGTGTTGACCACGGCGCCCACTCCCGTCGTCACCCCGCAGCCGATGTAGCAGGCCTTGTCGAACGGCGCGTCCGCCCGGATCTTGGCCAGCGCGATCTCCGGCAGCACCGTGTGGTTGGCGAAAGTGGAGCAGCCCATGTAGTGCGCGAGGGTCTGCCCCTTGAACGAGAACCGGCTGGTTCCGTCCGGCATCAGCCCGCGGCCCTGGGTGGCGCGGATCGAGGTGCACAAATTGGTCTTGCGCGAGAGGCAGCTTTTGCACTGCCGGCACTCCGGCGTGTACAGCGGGATCACGTGGTCACCCGGCGCCAGCGTCGTCACCCCGGCGCCCACCTCCAGTACCACCCCGGCGCCCTCGTGGCCCAGGATGGACGGGAAGATCCCCTCCGAATCCAGTCCGTCCAGCGTGTAGGCGTCGGTGTGGCAGATACCGGTCGCCTTGATCTCGACCAGGACCTCGCCCGCCTTCGGGCCGTCCAGGTCCACCTCTACGATTTCCAATGGCTGCTTGGCGGCAAAGGCGACGGCGGCGCGGGTCTTCATGCGGGGGGCTCCGGGGGAGGAGCTTGGAGTTAAGCAGATTGGGGCTTTGCCCCAAACCCCGCCCTTGCGGGTGCAGGGCAGAGCCCTGCTAGGATAGCAGCATGCCTAACGCCACCCTGGCCGAGCTGGAGCGCAAGATCCTTTGGCTCGCCACCTGGACCATCCACAACGCCAACCATCTCCGCCCCAGCACCGACGGCCTCAAGGTCGGCGGCCACCAGGCCTCCAGCGCCTCGATCGCCACCATTATGACGGCGCTCTACTTCCACGTGCTCCGCCCGGAGGACCGGGTCGCCGTCAAGCCGCACGCCAGCCCGATCTTCCACGCCATCCAGTACCTGCTCGGCAACCAGACGCTGAACAAGCTGCAGCGCTTCCGCGGCTTCGGCGGCGCGCAATCCTACCCGTCCCGCACCAAGGACACCGACGACGTGGACTTCTCCACCGGCTCCGTCGGCCTGGGGGTCGCGCAGACGCTGTTCTCCTCCCTGGTGCAGGACTACCTGCGCCTCAAGGGCTGGGGCACCGGGCGCCCGGAAGGAAAGATGGTCGCCCTGATCGGCGACGCCGAGATGGACGAGGGCAACATCTTCGAGGCGCTGCTGGAGGGCTGGAAGCATGGCCTACGCAACACCTGGTGGGTGGTGGACTACAACCGCCAGAGCCTGGACGCCGTGGTCCGCGAAGGCCTATGGGCCAAGTTCGAGTCCATGTTCCGCAACTTCGGCTGGGACGTCGTGGTCCTCCGCCACGGCCGGCTGCAGGAAGCCGCCTTCCGCGAACCCGGCGGCGAGCGCCTGCGCGCCTGGATCGAGGCCTGCCCCAACCAGCTCTACTCCGCCCTCACCTTCGGCGGCGGCGCTGCCTGGCGTCGTCGCCTCACCGACGAGCTTGGCGACCAGGGCGACCTGTCCGCCCTGATCGAACGCCGCACAGACGCCGAACTCGCGGCCCTGATGGGCAACCTGGCCGGCCACGACCTGCCGTCCTTGCTGGACGCGTTCGCCCAGGCCCGTACGCATGACCGCCCGGTCTGCTTCATCTGCTACACCATCAAGGGCTTCGGCCTGCCGCTCGCCGGGCACAAGGACAACCACGCCGGGCTGATGAACCCGGCCCAGGTCGAGACGCTGCGCCAAGCCATGGCCGTGCGCCCCGGCCACGAATGGGACCGCTTCGAGGGCCTGCAAACCCCGCCCGCCGAACTCGAGGCATTCCTCGCCGCCGTCCCGTTCAACGCCCAGGGCCCGCGCCGCTTCGAGGCGCCGCGCATCGCCGTGCCGGACGCCCTCCCGGTCCCGCCGGGCCGCGACATGTCCACCCAGCACGGCTTCGGCCTGCTGATGCACGACCTGGCACGCGGCGAGACCGAATTGGCCCGGCGCATCGTCACCACCTCGCCGGACGTCACCGTTTCCACCAATCTCGGCGCCTGGGTGAACCGCCGAGGCCTGTTCGCCCGCGAGGAACTGGCCGACACCTTCCGCACCGAGCGCATCCCCTCCACCTTCCACTGGCGCTTCTCGCCCCAGGGCCAGCATTTCGAGCTCGGCATCGCCGAGATGAACCTGTTCACCATCCTGTCCGCCCTCGGCCTTTCGCACGCTATCCATGGCGAGCGCCTGCTGCCGATCGGCACGCTGTATGACCCGTTCATCGGGCGCGGCCTGGATGCGCTGAACTACGCCTGCTACCAGGACGCCCGCTTCATCCTGGTCGCCACCCCCTCCGGCATCAGCCTGGCCGGCGAGGGCGGCGCCCACCAGTCGATCGTCACCCCGCTGATCGGCATGGCGCAGGATGGGCTTACGAGCTTCGAACCCGCCTATGTGGACGAGCTGGCCACCCTCCTGGGCTGGTCCTTCGACCACATCCAGCAACCGGACGGCGGCTCGGTCTACCTGCGCCTGTCCACCCGCAGTATCGCCCAGCCGCACCGCACCCTCTCTGCGGCGGATGCGGCGGACATCGCGGCCGGCGCCTACTGGGTCCGCCGCCCCGGCCCGAACGCGGAGGCGGTGATCGCCTATGCCGGCGTGGTCGCCCCCGAAGCCGTGGAAGCCGCCGGGCTGATCGGCGAGGACCGCCGCGATGTCGGCCTGCTCGCCGTCACCTCGGCCGACCGCCTGCATGCCGGCTGGACCACCGCCCAGCGCGCCCGCGAACAAGGCGCGCCCGATATCTTGAGCCACGTCGAACGCCTGCTCGCCGGCATCCCCCGCCATTGCGGCCTGGTCACCGTCCTGGACGGCCACCCGGCGACGCTCGGCTGGCTCGGCTCGGTGCACGGCCACCGCACCCGCGCCCTCGGTGTCACCCGCTTCGGCCAGACCGGCACGCTCGCCGACCTCTACCGCACGGCCGGCATCGACGCCCATTCCATCGCCACCGCCGCCGCCGCCATAGCCCCAGGCCGCCCGATCCGCCACCTGCGGGCGGTGTGACGGCAAACCCGTTGTGGCACGGTTAGCCATGCTGAAGCCGAAGCCCATGCCCATGCCCAAAGACCAATCCGTGGATAGCCGGATTTACCCAGACATGCCGAACCACGCCGCGACGGAGGCAGAGTTCATCGCTCTTGTCGAAGCGGGGATCGCATCCTTCGAGGCAGTCCCAACCTTCGACCTCGCCGCTGTCGCGGCCGAGATACGGGACATGCTCAACGACAAGGAGTGATCCGGCTTTCGGCAGCAAGGCCGTCATTGGCCAACTCGACCACTTCCCGGACCTGGGCCGGCCCGGTCGAAGCCGCAGACGCGGGAGCTGGGCATCGGTGGGCTACCACATATCATTGTCTATCAGCCACGACCCGCCATCATAACAGTATACCGGGTCATCCACGGCGCCATGCGATAGCCCCCGGCCCCCCGGCCATAGGCCACGCCGCTCTTGCACCGAACTCTATACTCGCCGTCATCTCCGCCGCGGCCGGTGCTATCTCGCTCCGCCACGAAATGGTCCGGTCCGGCTGCTGTTTGATCTTGGTCGCAGTCGCCTTGTTCGTGACCACTTTGTCATGACGATGGCCTTTGCGGCGTTCGTCTGTGACAAACAGAAACCGGACGCATGCAAAGGGTCTCGCATCCTTTGACGAACGGCCTCACAAGCTCAATTACAGCCCGCGCACTTTGCCCAGGATTCTTGCCCAGCATGGATACCCCGCTCGAGGTCCGGCCCCCCCCAGACCGCACTGGCCCAGACCGCACCCGGACGCGGCAGAGTCCGCCGCCACGCAAGCGTCGCCGCTGGCTTACGCCGGTGATCGCCCTGCTCGTTCTGCTCGGCACGGGATACGCCGCCTACC
>CAXSEK010000258.1:0-4900 GCA_964235625.1 uncultured Acetobacteraceae bacterium | reverse complement strand
GAGGCGCTGCTGGCCGACCCCGAGATGAAGGACCTGGCGGAGGCGGAGCTGGACGGGCTGCGCCACAGCCTGCCCGGCCTGCAACGCGAGATCCGCCTGGCGCTGCTGCCGAAGGATGCGGCGGACGAGCGCAGCGCCATCCTGGAGGTGCGCCCGGCGGCCGGCGGCGACGAGGCGGGGCTGTTCGCGGCCGAGCTGTTCGGCATGTACCAGCGCTACGCCGGGCAGCAGGGCTGGCGGTTCGAGGTGCTGGACTACGCCGACACCGAACTGGGCGGCCTGAAGGAAGGCGTGGCCGAGATCACCGGCCGCAACGTGTTCGCCCGGCTGAAATTCGAATCCGGCGTGCACCGCGTGCAGCGCGTCCCCGCCACCGAGAGCCAGGGCCGCATCCACACCTCGACCGTGACGGTCGCGGTGCTGCCGGAGGCTGAGGAGGTGGACGTGCAGGTCAACGAGGCCGACCTGCGCATCGACACCTACCGCGCGTCCGGCGCCGGCGGCCAGCACATCAACAAGACGGACAGCGCCGTGCGCATCACCCACATCCCGAGCGGGGTGGTGGTGGCGATGCAGGAGGAACGCTCCCAGCACAAGAACCGCGCCAAGGCGATGAAGCTGCTGCGCGCCAAGCTGTATGAGCAGCAGCGCTCCAGCCTGGCCGCCACCCGCGGGGCGGACCGCAAGGCGCAAGTCGGCACGGGGGACCGGTCCGAACGTATCCGCACCTACAACTTCCCCCAGGGCCGCGTCTCCGACCACCGCATCAACCTGACGCTGCACAAGATCGACCGCATCATGCTGGGCGAGCTGGACGAGATCGTCGACGCATTGACCGCGGAGGACCAGGCAGCCCGGCTGGCGGCCGATGAATGACCTCGCTCAGAGGAGGGTAGGGGAGGGTCGTGTCGCTCCGGCGAGGGGCGTGGAAGCGGAGTGGCGCCTCTCCGACCTCCTGACCTTCGGCGCCGTCCAGCTCCAGGCCGCCGGCATCGACGAACCGCGCCGCGAGGCCCGCCTCCTGCTCAGCCACGCCACCCAGCTCGAGGGTGCGGCCCTGCTCCGCACCCTGCCCTGTGCCTATCCGGCGCCGAGCTACCCCGAGTTCGTCGCCCGCCGGGCACAGCGCGAGCCGCTCGCCTACATCCTGGGCCATCAGCCGTTCTGGACGCTCGACCTGCTCGTCTCCCCCGATACGCTGATCCCGCGCGCCGATAGCGAGACGCTGGTCGAGGTGGCGCTGGACGCCTTCCCCGCCCGCAAGATCCGCCACGTGCTAGACCTCGGCACCGGCACCGGCTGCCTCCTGCTGGCCGCGCTGTGGGAGTTTACCGCCGCCTGGGGGGTCGGCGTGGACCGCGCCGCCGGCGCCGCCCAGCTGGCCCGGCGCAATGCCCAGCGAACCGGGCTCGACACCCGTGCCGCCTTCCTCTGCGCCGACTGGGCCGCCCCCCTGGACGCCCGGTTCGACCTCGTGCTCGCCAACCCGCCCTACATCGATACGGCGACGATCGCCGGCCTCATGCCCGAGGTCGCGTGGTATGAGCCCGGCCTGGCCTTGGATGGCGGGTATGACGGGCTGGCGGCCTACCGCGCCATCGCCGCGGCGTTGCCGGCCTTGCTGGCCCCCGGTGGAATGGCCATCTTGGAGCTTGGCGCCGGGCAGGCCGAAGCGGTGGCCACGATCGTCCGGGAGGCCGGGCTCCGGCCGGAGCCGCCCCGCAAGGACCTGGCGGGGGTGGAGCGCGCCTTGCCGATCCGCCCCGGTTCCAAGAAACTGTTTGGCGAACGGGGCCGGCGCGGCTAGGGTTCTGCTCGCAACGTGGGTCATACTGCCGTGACCGCCCTCGATGGGCCTGATCGGCGCGCCCGTTGTTCGGGCAGGTACCCGGAATGCGGCCAATCCTGCGACACTGGCCGCCAAGCCCGACCCGATTTCGAAACTGGAAGAGCATTAGACCACAATGAACATGAAACGCATGCGTGGCCGGAACAACCGCGGCGGCAGCGGTGGCGGTGGCGGCGGACCACCCCGGCACCAGAGCGGCAATGTCCCCCTCAACCGCAACCATGTGTTCGACAGCAACGGCCCCGATCTGCGCATCCGCGGCACGGCTCAGCAGCTGTTCGAAAAGTATCTCCAGCTCGGCCGTGACGCGACCAGCAGCGGGGACCGCGTGATGGCGGAAGGCTACTTCCAGCACGCCGAGCACTACTTCCGCATCATCAACGCCATCAATCAGGCGCAGCAGCAGAACCCACAGCACAACGGCAACGGTCAGGCCACGCAGGCACAGCACAACCCGCAGATCAGCCATAACGGCCCGCGGCGCGACGAACCGGAGGAGGACGGCGACGACCAGCCGGACCTGGAACGCGAACTCCGCGGTGAACAGCCTTCCGAATCCCGCGAGATCCCCATCGGCGCCGCCCAGCCGGAAAGTTAGGCACCTCACCATCCGCCGGCGCGCGCCCGGCGGATGGCGCCAAGCGGCTTATCCGCCCTACTTGGTGGGTAAGGCGGCCCGTAAGCCTGCATCCTCGATCAGCCCGAGCCGCAGGAACAGGTCGATCAGCACCAGATTCACATTGAACTTGAAATCGTCGCCATCCCGGACCGCCTCAATTACCCGCCCGACAGGCCAAAGCTCGAAGCCGGCCACCTCGCCATCCACCGCCACCGGCTCAAACGACTCCGATACAACCAGGTCGTAACAGTGCAGCCGGTCTCGCCGCAGCCCCTCCGGCCGCTCCATGGTGTAGCTGATCACCCCGTGATAGCTGGCCTCGGCCACCATCTCCGGCGGCAGCCCGGCCTCCTCGCCCGCCTCCTTCACCAGTGTTTCCGCTGGCCCCAGCCCGGCCGGCACCCCGCCGCCTACGATGTGGTCCAGCCTGCCCGGGTCCAACTTCTTGTCCATCGCCCGGCGCGCAATCCACATGTGCAGCCCGTCCGGACGGTGCACCAGCCCGTTCAGGTGCACGCCCACTGCTTCGATGCCAAGCACCGGCAAGGCGCCGCGGTCCACCTGGGCCAGCACCGCGCCCTCCGGCACCGCCCGCACGTCGAACGCCTCGTCCCGCCAGCGGCATAGCCCGGCGGCCACCAGCGCGTGGTTCGCCACCGCCAGCCCGCCGGGCTCGACGTCGGTGCCAACGACTGCCGCCGCGTCGGGCAACACCCACCCCACGGCCTCGCCGCCTATATGGAACGGCACGCGTTGGCCCGGCAGCCGGGCGTTGTTGCAAGCGGCCAAGTGCCGCATGAATCCGTTGGGTGTTGGCATGACCACCTGTTTAAGCGGAGGAAAGGCCACGGTCACCTTTCAAGCCCGGCGCAGGGCCGCCACATGAGGTGCATGTCGTCAGGCCGCCGTTTGGACCTTCCCGTCCCGCACCGCTCCACCTTCGCCACCATCCGCTCGCTACTTCCGTATCTGTGGCCCAAGGGCGACCGGAACGCGCATGTCCGGGTTCTGCTGGCCGCCACCTGCCTTGTCCTGGCCAAGGTGGCGACGGTCTACGTGCCGCTGCTCTATAGCCACGCGGTGGACGCGCTCTCCGGCAAGGTTGGCCCAGCGACCGTGCCGATCGCGCTGATCCTCGGGTACGGCCTGCTGCGCGTCGCCTCCGCCGGGTTTGGCGAGCTGCGGGACGCGGTGTTCGCCTCCGTGCAGCAGCGCACCACCCGCCGCGTCGGGCTGGACACGTTCCGCCACATGCACGCCTTGTCCCTGCGCTTCCACCTGGACCGGCAGACTGGCGGCGTCTCTCGCTCCATCGAGCGCGGGGTGGCGGGCACGCAGCAGGTCCTGCGCCTGGCGGTGTTCAACTTGTTGCCCACGATCTTCGAGGTGCTGCTCGTCACCATCGTGATCTGGAACCTGTTCGACTGGCGCTACGCCGCGGTCACCTTCGGAGCAGTGACGAGCTACATCGGCTTCACCGTCGCCTTCACCTCCTGGCGAGTGAAATACCGCCGGCAGATGAACGAGGTGGACAGCGAGGCCAACACCAAGGCGCTCGATAGTCTGCTGAATTACGAGACGGTCAAGTATTTCGGCAACGAGGAGCACGAGGCGAGGCGGTTCGACGACGCGCTTGCCCGCTACGAGACGGCGGCCGTGCGCACCCAGGTCACGCTCAACCTGCTCAACATCGGCCAGGCGTCCATCATCGCGGCGGGGCTGGCCCTCATCATGCTGATGGCCGCACGGGGCGTGGCGAGCGGGGAGATGACGGTCGGCAAGTTCGTGCTGGTCAACACCTACCTGATGCAGCTGTATCAGCCGCTGAACTTCCTCGGTTTCGTCTACGCCTCGATCAAGCAGGGTGTGGTGGACATGGAGCAGATGTTCCGCCTGCTCGCCGTTGACCAGGAAGTGGCTGACGCCCCCGGTGCATCGCATCTGCGTCCGGCAGATGGCAGTGCCGGCTCCATCGTGTTCGAGGACGTGCGGTTCGGCTACAACGACAATCGCGAGATCCTGCATGGTGTCAGCTTCAGCATCGATCCCGGCACCAAGCTCGCCATCGTCGGACCCACGGGCGCCGGCAAGAGCACGATCAGCCGCCTGCTGTTCCGCTTCTATGACGCGACCAGCGGCCGCATCCTGATCGACGGGCAGGATATCCGCAGCGTCACCCAGGCCAGCCTGCGCGCTGCGATCGGCGTGGTGCCGCAGGACACGGTGCTGTTCAACGACACCATCCGCTACAACATCGGCTATGGCCGGGTCGGCGCGACCCAGGCCGAGATCGAGGCGGCGGCCCGCGCGGCCCAGGTGCATGATTTCGTGCTGCGCCTGCCGGAGGGTTACGACACCATGGTCGGCGAACGCGGCCTCAAGCTGTCAGGCGGCGAGAAGCAGCGGGTGGCCATCGCGCGCACCATCCTGAA
>CAXSEK010000257.1:0-4903 GCA_964235625.1 uncultured Acetobacteraceae bacterium | reverse complement strand
CGCTGGTGCTGGGGGAATTGGTGCCCAAGCAGCTCGCGCTACGCCAGCCGGAGGTGGTTGCGGCCAGGGTCGCCCGGCCGCTGCTCGCGTTGAGCCGGGGGGTGCGCCCGTTCGTCTGGGTGTTGGGCCTGTCCACCTCGGCAGTGCTGCGGCTGTTCGGCACCCACCGTGCCCCGGCGCATACCGTGACGGAGGAGGAGCTGAAGGCGTTGCTGGCCGAGGGGGCGCAGGCGGGCGTGCTCGAGATCGGCGAGCGGGAGATGATCGAGCGGCTGCTGCGCCTGGCCGACAAGCCGGTGCGCGCGATCATGACACCGCGCAACGAGATCGCCTTCATCGACCGCACGGCTCCGCGGCGGGACATCGTGCAGGCGTTGAAGAACGCGCCGCATAGCCGCTTCGTGGTTTGCGAGGGCTCGGTGGACAACGTGGTGGGCGTGATACAGGCGAAGGACATCCTGGATCGGCTGCTCGGCGGCGGCGACCTCTCGGTGTCGGCCACGCTGCGGCAGCCGATGGTGGTGCCGGACACGATCTCCGCCCTGGACGCGCTGGAGCGGCTGAAGGCGGATCCGCTCGGCTTGGCGTTGGTGATGGACGAATACGGCAGTTTCGAGGGCGTGGTGACGGCGGCCGACGTGCTGGAGGCGATCGTGGGGGATGCCAGCGACACCAAGCCGGACCTGGCGGCGGATGCGGAGACGACACCGGGCAGCCTGGTGGTGGACGGGATGATGCCGGTGGACGAGTTGAAGGACCGGCTGTCGCTGCCGGACCTGCCGGCGGAGGGCAGCTATCACACGACCGCCGGGCTGCTACTGGCGTTGCTGCGCCGGGTGCCGCGGGTGGGGGACAAGGTGGTGTTCGCCGGCTGGCTGTTCGAGGTGCAGTCCGTGGATGGGCGGCGGGTGGAGCGGGTGCGGGCGAGCCGGGAGGTGTTGGCGGAGGGGTAAGGGCCGTATCCCGCAATGTCTCAATCGCGTGCGCGTTCGGCCTCAGCCTGACCCCCTCTTATGAAGGATGGGAGAGGGAGAAGCTAACTGGGATCGCGCTGGGTCATAAGTGGTGTCAGGCCCCGGCGTGCGATATGGCGGCGATGTCGGCGAGCAGCCCGGGACCGCTTGGGTGCCATCCCAGGCGCTGCCGCGTGAGTTCGCTCGATGCCGACATGTCCTTGCCCACGAAGGCCGACAGCCAGGTGAAATGCGCCGCCGCCTCGTCCGGGGTGATGGATTTGGCTGGCACTCCGACGCTTCGGCCGACGGCCTCGGCGATGTCGCGGAACGGGACCGCTCCTTCGGCGGTGGCATGGTAGCGGGCGCCTGCGCCCTGCCGCTCCAGCGCGAGCCGGAACAGGTGGGCCGTATCTGATACGTGGGTTCCGGACCAGCAGTTCAGGCCCTTGCCGACATAGGCTGAAACACCTGCCTTGCGGGCAAGCTCGATCACCTCGGTCACGAGGCCCTGCTTCACGGTGTCGTGGATCTGGGAAAGCCGCACCACCGACACGTTGACGCCCCGCTCGGACAGCGCGCGCCCCGCCCGCTCCGATGCGACGCGCGGGTTCGGGTGGTCGGGATCGAAGTAGTCCTCTGTCGCCGGCTCACCTGGCTTGGCCGCACCCATAAGGGTGCTTGATGTGATGATGATGGGCCGATCGGACCCTTCCAGAGCCGACCCCAACGTGTCGATCGCGCGCTTGTCCTTCTGGCAGTTTTCCACGAAGTGCGCGAAGTTGTGGTTGAAGGCGGTGTGGATCACGGCGTCGCAGCTTTCCGCTCCGCTGTGCAGGCTCTGGAGGTCCTCGATGTCGCCGCGATGGGCTTCAGCCCCGGCGGCGGCGAGCGCCTTCGTGCCGGAATCCGAGCGAGTCAGCCCGACGACCTGGTGCCCGGCCGCGATCAGTTCAGTGAGGATCTTGGACCCGATGAAGCCGGTCGAGCCGGTGAGGAAGACGCGCATTGCAAGTGCTCCGGTGTTGTCGACCGGCTCTGTCGCTCTCATCATCCCACAGTAGAAGTAGTGACCTTATCGTATTGGAGACACTAACAGGATCAGCATGGAAAACGCGTCCGACAATCCGCTGGGAGAATACCTACGGGACCGCCGCAGCCGCCTCGATCCATCGGCTCTCGGGTTCTCGACCAAGCGTCGGCGGACCTCCGGCTTGCGTCGGGAAGAGGTGGCGCAGCGTGCCAACATCAGCCCGACCTGGTACACGTGGCTCGAGCAGGGCCGTGGAGGCGCGCCGTCGCCCGACGTCCTGAACCGTATCGCGGGCGGCCTGATGCTGAGCGAAACCGAGCGCGAACACTTGTTCATGCTCGGACTGGGCCGTCCACCGGAGGTCCGCTACAAGGCCGCCGAGGGGGTGACGCCGCGTTTGCAGCGGCTGCTGGACACGCTGGAGGTCAGTCCCGCGATCATCAAGACCGCGACCTGGGACGTCGTTGCATGGAACCGTGCGGCGGCGCTCGTACTCACGGATTACGGCAAGCTTGCGCCGCAGCAGCGCAACATCCTGCGGCTCGTGTTCGGCAATCCTCATATCCGGGCTGCCCAGGAGGATTGGGAGAGCATGGCCCGGTTCGTGGTCGGCGCGTTCAGGGCGGATGCGGCCCGCGCCGGCGCGGTTGTCGAGGTCGGCCAAATGGTCGCCGAGCTTTGCGCGACTAGCCCCGAGTTCGAAGCCTTGTGGCGCGCCAACGACGTCTGCATCCACGGCGAGGGCACCAAACGGCTACGCCACCCGACCCTTGGCGCGATCGAGCTGGAATACTCAGGTTTTGCCGTCGATGGCCGGCCTGACCTTGGCATGATCGTCTACAACCCGGTCGACCGCTCCGCCGCCGAGCGTATCCGGTCGCTTTTGCGCTCATGAGCCGGGGGTAAGGCGCCGACGCACCCCTGGCTCAAGAGGCCCGGCTGCGGTATTCCCGGGCGATCATGCCCAGCAGCAACGACATCCGTGCGACGTTCCTCGATTACTTCACCCGCAACGGCCATAGCGCCGTGCCGTCCTCGCCGCTGGTGCCGCGGAACGACCCGACGTTGCTGTTCACCAACAGCGGCATGGTGCAGTTCAAGAACGTGTTCACCGGGGCGGAGAGGCGGCCGTATAGCCGGGCGACGACGGCGCAGAAATGCGTGCGGGCGGGCGGCAAGCATAACGACCTGGACAATGTCGGCTACACCGCGCGGCACCATACGTTCTTCGAGATGCTGGGGAATTTCTCGTTCGGCGATTACTTCAAGCCGCTGGCGATCGAGCATGCCTGGACGTTGCTGACCAAGGATTTCGGGCTGCCAAAGGATAAGCTGCTCGTCACGGTGTATGCCGAGGATGACGAGGCGGCCGATCTATGGCGGCGCGTTGCCGGGCTCGGCAGCGACCGGATCATCCGCATTCCGACCGCCGATAATTTCTGGCGCATGGGGGATACCGGGCCGTGCGGACCGTGTTCCGAGATATTCTACGACCATGGCGAGGGCATCCAAGGCGGGCCGCCGGGCAGTCCGGACGAGGATGGCGACCGGTTCGTCGAGATCTGGAACCTGGTGTTCATGCAGTACGAAGAGGGGCCGCCGGGCGTGCGCGAGCCCTTGCCGCGGCCCTCGATCGACACCGGCATGGGCATGGAGCGGTTCGCCGCGATCTTGCAGGGCGTGCACGACAACTACGACACGGACACGTTCCGGGCGCTGATCCTGGCCAGCGCCGAGATCACCGGGCAGGAGCCGGACGGGCCGTTCCGCGCCAGCCACCGGGTGGTAGCGGACCATCTGCGCTCGACGGCGTTCCTGATCGCGGAGGGCGTGCTGCCGTCCAACGAGGGGCGCGGCTACGTGCTGCGCCGGATCATGCGCCGGGCGATGCGCCATCTGCACCGGATGGGGGCGACCGACCCGGTGATGTGGCGGCTGGTGCCGGTGCTGATCCGGCAGATGGGGGCGGCGTATCCCGAGCTGCCGGCGGCGGAGGCGCTGATCACCGACACGCTGCGGCTGGAGGAGGGGCGGTTCAAGGCGATGCTGGACCGCGGGTTGGGGCTGCTGGCGGACGAGGTGGGCAAGCTCGGCGAGAGCCAGGCGCTGCCCGGGGGTGTCGCGTTCCGGCTGTACGACACGTATGGCTTCCCGCTCGACCTGACGGCGGATGCGTTGCGCGAGCAGGGGCGCACGGTGGACCAGGCGGGGTTCGACGCCGCGATGGCGGAGCAGCGCACCCGGGCGCGGGCCGCCTGGGCGGGCACCGGCGACACGGCGGCGGAGCGGGTTTGGTTCGAGCTGCGCGAGAGCCTGGGGGCGTCCGAGTTCCAGGGCTACAGCACCGAGCGCGCCGAGGCGCAGGTGACGGGGCTGGTGATCGGTGGCATGGCGGTGGCCAGCGCGGAGACCGGGGACAAGGTCAGCGTCGTGCTGAACCAGACGCCGTTCTACGCCGAGAGCGGCGGCCAGGTGGGCGATACCGGCAGCATCACGGGCGCGGACGGGCTGCGGATCGCGGTGACCGACACGCAGAAGCGGGCGGGAGATGTGTTCGCCCATATCGGCGTGGTCGAGGCGGGGCGCGTGGCGGTGGGGGCGGCCGTGGTGGCGGAGTTGGACCACGCGCGGCGGGGCGACATCCGCGCGCATCACAGCGCCACGCATTTGCTGCACGAGGCGCTGCGGCGCCGGCTGGGGACGCATGTGCAGCAGAAGGGGAGCCTGAACGCGCCGGACCGGTTGCGCTTCGACGTCAGCCAGCCGATGCCGATCGCCAAGGCGGATTTGCAGGCGGTCGAGGCGGAGGTGAACGCGCGCATCCGCGAGAACACCGCCGTCACGACGCGGCTGATGACGCCGGAGGCAGCGGTGGCCGAGGGTGCCATGGCGCTGTTCGGCGAGAAGTATGGCGACG
>CAXSEK010000256.1:0-4917 GCA_964235625.1 uncultured Acetobacteraceae bacterium | reverse complement strand
ATATCGGCACCGGCGGGATCGCCAACCGGCGCTTGCACATCGACTTCGCCGACCGTGCGGGTCGGCCCGACGGCTGCACCGTTGATTGCGAAGGCGGTCTGTGGATCGCCGAGATCGGCGCTGGTCAAGTGATCCGGTTCGATCCGGCCGGTCGCGAAACACTCAACGTGCCCATGCCCGTTTCGAAGCCGACCAGCGTCACGTTCGGTGGTCCGGACTTGCGCACGCTGTTCATCACCAGCATGCGGTACGGCCTGTCCGAGGACGCGCTGATGCGCGAACCCCTGGCCGGTGGTATTTTCGCCGTGGATGTCGGGATCGCCGGCTTGCCGGCTGCCCAGTTCGGCGGTTGAAGCCCGGCGAGGTGGCCACAAGGGAGTGAGCGGGATGAGGGTCGGCATCATCGGGGCAGGCTTTATCGGGCGCGCCGTGGCCGGGCTTGGCGTCAAGCACGGCCACGACGTCATGATCAGCAACTCGCGCGCGCCACAGACCCTTGGCAGCACGGTGGTGGCACTGGGATGCAAGGCGGGCACGGTGCAACAGGCCGCCGAGTTCGGCGAAGTCGTGGTCGTGGCAATCCCGTTCAGCGCCTACCGCTCGGTTCCGGTGCAGCCAGTGGCCGGCAAGCCGGTGCTGGACGCGAACAACTATTACCCGCAGCGCGACGGCCACATCGCCGAACTGGACCGGGAGCAGACGACCACGAGCGAGATGCTGGCCGCCCACCTCGAGGGTGCCCAGGTCGTGAAGGCCTTCAACGCCATTCTGCAGCAGGATTTGGCCGCGGGCGGCACTGCACCGGGGACGCCGGGCCGGCGTGCCTTGCCGATCGCCGGCGACGATGCACGAGCCAAGCAGGTCGCGGCCGGCCTGCACGACCAGTTCGGCTACGATGTCGTGGATGCCGGGCCGCTCGCCGAGGGCTGGCGGTTCCAGCGCGCCATGCCGGCCTACTGCATCCCGCTGAACGCTGCCGACTTGGCGATGGCGCTGGCCGCGGCGCAGCGCGGGGTTGAGCAGCCGCACGGCTCCTGGCGGCGCTGACATCCGGGCGCGGTTATACTGCCACGTGCCGCCGGCGGGTCCTCCGCCCGGGCTTCGTGGCGAGCAGGGTTGCCTGCGCGTAACGCCCCGTGCCGATCAGTCGCGGCATCTCCGTATGAACGAAGTCGAAAAACGCCGTCGTGACACGCTCCGCCAGCAGGTCGTTCCGGGCGACGAGACTCATGGTACGTATGATGGGCGGGTCGACTGAAGCGGCCGCGATCTCGCCGCCGGCCAGCAATTCATGGAAGCCGCTGGACGGCATGAGCGTGTAGCCCAGGCCGGCCTTCACCATCT
The DNA here is from genome assembly GCA_964235625.1 of uncultured Acetobacteraceae bacterium. Classification (GTDB taxonomy): domain Bacteria; phylum Pseudomonadota; class Alphaproteobacteria; order Acetobacterales; family Acetobacteraceae; genus LMUY01. Next base: position 3,573 of record CAXSEK010000256.1, on the reverse strand, counting down.
CGAAGATCATCAACGAGCCATCGACCTCAATCTCGGGGCGGAAGCGCCGGTGCTGTTGCAGGAAGGCGGCGTCCACCAAGCGTCGCAGCGCATGCTTCTGGCTGGCCATGATGATTGGCAGGGCGGTCACATCTTGGATGCTGACCTGCCCGCCGGCAAACAGCGGAGACGATCGTGCGCTGGCCGGCCCAACGAGATGGAGCTTATCTAGCCACAACGGGCTTTCACTTAAGTCGGTATGGGAATGGCTGGGTGACTGCACGATGGCGACATCGATCTGCTTGTTTAGCAGCCGGTCGAGCAAGTCGCCGTTGGAGCCGTCCACCACGTAGAGCGAGACATCGGGGAAACCGGCACGGAAGCTTCTCACCAAGGGCGGACCCATCGACAACGAGTGGGGATGCTGGATGCCGACGCGGAGCGCGCCGGTCACTCCCTCGGCGAAGCCCGACATCTCCCGACGGGCGATGCCGAGCACGTCCTCCAACTCACACGCACGCTGCAACAGGCGGCTGCCGGCCGGCGTGGGGAGGACGCCCTTCGGGGTGCGCTGAAGCAACGTCACGCCGAGTTCCTTTTCGAGCTTCTGGATACGTCGGCTGAGCGCGGGCTGCGCGATCCGAAGCTGCGCGGCCGCCCTGGAGAAGGTGCCGAATTCGATCACGGCGCGTAAGTATTGCAATTCCTTGATGTCCACGGGATGTCCTTATCGGCTCGGCCGGTATGGTCAGGCTTACATGGTATGACAAAATGGGCATAGCGGTAAGGCTCACATGCTCTTGGCCGGCGGGCACATGCGCGGCTAAGGTTTTGGTGAAGAGGCAGGATTGTCTCGCCCGGGAGTGATAGAGTGAGCTACCTGCCTTCGGAAACGCCTCTTGGCACGCCTGGGCCGGACGAGGCGCCGTTCTGGGCGGCTTGCCAAAAGCGCGAGTTGCGGGTCCAGTGCTGTGCGTCCTGTGGCCTGCACCGCCACCCGCCTGGCCCGTTCTGCCCGCGCTGCCGATCCGAGACTTGCGAATGGAACCTCGTGCCCGGGACCGGCTCCGTGTTCACCTATACGATCGTGCAGCATGCAGCGCACCCGGCGCTCAAGCAATCGGTGCCTTACAACATCAGCGTAGTGCTGCTTGACGACGCCGATACCGTGCGCCTGGTCAGCAACGTCGTGGATGTAGCGCCTGAGGACATGGCGATCGGCATGCGCGTGCAGGTCGTATGGGAGGACGCTGCGGAGGGCCGTATCCTGCCGCGCTTCCGCCGGACGGAGGCTGGCCCTTGAGCGTGTCCAGCCCGGCCGTGCTGTCCGAACGGGCTGCTTTTGCGGACCGTACCGCGATCGTGGGAATCGGCGCCTCCGACTACGCGCGGCATGGCGGCATCACCGACCGCACCGAGTTCCAGCTCTGCTGCGAAGCGATCATGACGGCAGCCGAGGATGCCGGGATCGACGTGCGGGAGATCGACGGGTTCTGCTCCTACGCGGCCGAGCGGCACGAGCCGGTGCAGGTCCAGGCGGCGCTGGGCATCCCGGAGCTGCGGTTCTCCAACATGGTCTGGGGTGCGGGCGGCGGCGGATGCTCGGGCGCGGTGATGAATGCAGCCCTCGCGGTGCATGCCGGGCTATGCAAGACCGTCGTGGTCTACCGCTCGCTCTGCCAGGGCCAGTACGAGCGCTACGGTCAATACCGTCCGCGGCCACAGGGCGGCAGCCTGATGTCACCCTACGGCCTGATGACGCCGGGCCAGATGGTGGCGCTGACGTTCCGCCGGCACATGCACGAGTTCGGGACGGACCCGAAGGCGCTGGCGCACGTGGCCGTCGCGTTCCGCGAGCATGCGCTGCGCAATCCGCGCGCGCTGCAGTATGGCCGGCCATTGAGCCTGGAGCAGCACCAGGCGTCGCGCATGATCGCCGACCCGTTCCGCCTGTATGATTGCTGCCTGGAGTCGGACGGCGCCGGAGCGCTGATCGTCACCAGCCGCGAGCGGGCGGGCGACCTGCGCCAACCTCTGGTCCGTATCCTGGCCGCGGCACAGGCGAGCGGTCCGGGCTGGGGCCTGGGGCCGACCGGATCGCACAACATGCCGATCGAGGATTATGCCTCCGTCAACTCCAAGGCGCTCGGGCGTATACTGTTCGACATGGCCGGCATCCGCCCGGCTGACCTCGATTGCGCACAGATCTACGACGCCTTCACCGGGATCGTGCTGATGGCGCTAGAGGATTTCGGCATTTGCCGCCCGGGCGAGGCCGGCGGGTTCGCCATGGCGGGCAATCTCGCCTGGCCCGGCGGCGCCCTGCCGAGCAACACGTCCGGCGGCCAGCTGTCCGAGGCGTATCTGCAAGGGTTGACCCTGGTGCTCGAGGGTGTCCGCCAGATCCGCGGCATTTCGACCGCGCAGGTGGACGGCGCGGAGACCTGCCTCGTCACCAGCGGCGGCGCGCTCGCGCACAAGAGCGCGCTCATCCTGGCAAGGTAGGATCGCATGAACAGGCACGATTTGCAGGAACTGGGCGGCGGCACGCTGGGCGGGCTGCTCGCTGCCAGGGCCGCCGTCGCACCAGGCAACCCGGCCCTGGTGTTCGGCGGCAAGACCACCTCGTACGGCGAGCTGGACGACGCGGCCACGCGCGCGGGGGCCGGATTGATGGCGCTGGGGTTCGAGCCCGGCGATGTTATGGGCATCTTCACGGCGAACCGGCCGGAGCATCTGTTCGCCTGGTTCGGCGGCGCCCGGGCCGGGTTGGTTTCCTTGGCCGTCAACGCGGGCTACAAGGGCACGCTGCTGCAGCATGTCCTCGAACATTCCGAGTGCAAGGTCCTGATCATGGAGGCGGCGCTCGCCCCGTCCCTGCTCACGGTCGAGGCGATGCCGCCGGGTCTGCGGACGATCGTTTTCCTCGACGGCATCCCGGCCGGTTTCCCCCGCGGCGAGCTGGACGTGCTGTCGTGGGACGCTCTCGTCGCCGGCGGCGAGGCAGTGCCCCGCTTTCCGCCACTGGCCCCGCACGACCCCGGCCGGATCGGCTACACGTCGGGCACGACCGGCAAGAGCAAAGGGGTCGTCTCCCCCCATCTGCAGGGCCTGGTGATGGCCCGGGAGTCGGCGGCAGCGTTCGGCATCACCGCCAGGGACCGGATGTACACGTGCATGCCGCTGTTCCACGGCATGGCCCAGGTCACCACCGTCATCACGGCGGTCTATGCCGGGGCCACGATCCTGCTGTCGCCGAAATTCAGTGTCAGCCGGTTCTGGGACGAGATACGCGACACCGGTGCCACGCAGTTCAATTGCCTCGGCTCCATGCTGCATATGCTGCTCTCCGCACCGCCCTCCCCCCGGGACCGGGAGCATAGCGTGACGCGGGTGTTTGCCGCTCCGGCGCCGCCGGAGGTGCTGTATCGCTTCGAGGCGCGCTACGGCGTCCAATTGATCGAGGGTTACGGGCAGACCGAGATCAAGAACGTGCTGTACAACCCGCTGCACGGCCGCAAAATCGGCTCGATGGGCCGGCCCACCGCGTCAACCATCTTGGAAATCCACGACGACAACGGCAATGCGCTGCCG
>CAXSEK010000255.1:0-4955 GCA_964235625.1 uncultured Acetobacteraceae bacterium | reverse complement strand
GCCGCTACCCGAACGGCGAGGAGCGCTGCATCGCGTGCAAGCTGTGCGAGGCGGTGTGCCCGGCACTCGCCATCACGATCGAGGCCGAACCGCGCGAAGACGGCTCCCGCCGCACCACGCGCTACGACATCGACATGACCAAGTGCATCTATTGCGGCCTGTGCGAGGAGTCCTGCCCGGTCGACGCGATCGTCGAGGGGCCGAACATCGAGTTCAGCACCGAGACGCGCGAGGAGCTGCTCTACAACAAGGAGAAGCTGCTCGCGAACGGGGATCGGTGGGAGCCCGAGCTGGCCAAGCGCCTGGAGCTGGACGCACCGTACCGATGATCATCGCAACGATCGCCTTCTACATCTTCGCGGCCGTGCTGATCGGCTCGGCCGCTCTGGTGGTCAGCAGCCGCAACCCCGTCCACTCGGTGCTGTTCCTGATCCTCGCCTTCTTCAACGCCGCGGCGCTGTTCTTGCTCGCTGGGGCCGAGTTCCTGGCGATGATCCTGGTCATCGTCTATGTGGGCGCGGTTGCCGTGCTGTTCCTGTTCGTCGTGATGATGCTGGACGTGAACTTCGACCAGCTGCGCGAGGGCTTCCAGCGCTACCTGCCGATCGGCGCCGCAGTCGGCGCAGTGCTGTTCCTCGAGGTCGTGGTCACGGTCGCAGGCTACCGCTTCGTGCCGAACACAGTGTTGCACCTGGCCTCGGCAACCCCGGGCGATGTGGGCAACACGGAAGCGCTCGGCCGGTTGATCTACACGCACTACGTTCTCTTGTTCCAGATGTCCGGACTGATCCTGTTGGTGGCGATGATCGGTGCCATCGTGCTGACCCACCGGGACCGCGCCGGGGCTTCCCGCCGGCAGGACATCACCCGCCAGCAGGCCCGCAGCGTCGCCTCCACGCTCGAGATGATGACGGTATCGCTGAACGCTGGCACGACGCAAAATGGCGGCTTCCTGCGCCCCCGCCCCGAGCCGGTGCCGGCGGCGGAGCAGGACGAGCACAAGCCCGAACACGCCCACCCCGGAGAGCACGGCTGATGCCGGTCAGCGTCGGACACTACGTGGTGGTGGGGGCGGTCCTGCTCCTGCTCGGCGTGTTCGGGATCTTCCTGAACCGCAAGAACATCATCGTCATCATGATGTCGATCGAGCTGATCCTGCTCGCCGTGAACATCAACCTGGTGGCCTTCTCATCCTCCCTGGGCGATCTCGCCGGCCAGGTGTTCGCGATGTTCGTGCTGACGGTGGCCGCCGCGGAGGCCGCGATCGGCCTCGCCATCGTCGTGGTGTATTTCCGCAACCGCGGCTCGATCCAGGTCGAGGACGTCCGGCTGATGAAGGGTTGATGATGAGTGTTCCAACGAACCCCCGTCTTCTCCCTCTCCCACTGCAAGAGAGGGCCGGGGTGAGGGGGGCCGCACGCACCAGGCTCGCCGGACTCACGAGACCTGCCGCACGCACGGGCAACGCCGCATGATCTACGCCACCGCCATTCTCAGCCCCCTGGTCGGCTTCCTCCTCGCCGGCAGCTTCGGCCGCGCGCTCGGCGACCGGTTCGCCTTCACCGTCACCATCGCACTCATGCTGCTGGCCTCCGTCTGCGCCGAAGCCAATTTGCTGGACATCCTCTACGCCGACCCGCAGCCCGACCCGGTCGTGCTCGGCACCTGGTTCGACATCGGCGGCTTCCACCTGGACTGGGCGCTGCGGCGGGACACGCTGTCCTCCGTCATGGTCGCCATGGTCGCCCCCGTCGCGACGCTGATCCACATCTACAGCGTCGGCTACATGGCGCACGAGAAGCGCTCGTTCCGCTTCTTCGCCTACCTCTCGCTGTTTAGCTTCGCCATGCTGATGCTGGTCACTGCGAACAACCTGGTGCAGCTGTTCTTCGGCTGGGAGGGCGTGGGCCTCGCGAGCTATCTGTTGATCGGCTACTGGTACGACCGCCCGGCCGCCAACCGCGCCGCGATGAAGGCCTTCATCGTCAACCGCGTGGGGGACCTGTTCTTCGCCGTCGGCATCGCCCTGGTGTTCAGCCTGTTCGGCACGGTCGAATTCCCGGCGATCTTCGCCGCCGTGCCGCAGCACCAGGACTCGCTCTACCACGTGCTGGGCGTCACCTGGCGCGCCTACGAGGTGATCGGCATCCTGCTGTTCATCGGCGCCATGGGCAAATCGGCGCAGATCGGCCTGCACACCTGGCTGCCGGACGCGATGGAGGGGCCGACGCCCGTCTCCGCCCTGATCCACGCGGCGACGATGGTGACCGCGGGCGTGTTCCTGATGGCGCGCATGTCGCCGATCATGGACGGCGCGCCGGGTACCCTGAACTTCGTGCTGTTCATCGGCGGCACCACCTGCATCTTCGCCGCCACGATCGCCTGCGTGCAAACCGACATCAAGCGCGTGATCGCCTACTCCACCTGTTCGCAGCTCGGCTACATGTTCATCGCGGCCGGGGCGAGCGCCTACCAGGCGTCCATCTTCCACCTCATCACCCACGCCTTCTTCAAGGCGCTGCTGTTCCTGTGCGCCGGGTCGGTGATCCACGCGATGAGCGACGAGCAGGACATGCGCAAGATGGGCGGCATCTGGCGCAAGGTTCCGATCACCTATGGCTGCATGTGGGTCGGCAGCCTGGCCATTGCTGGCGTGCCGTTCTTCGCCGGCTACTGGTCCAAGGACGCGATCCTCGAGTCGGGCTACGTCACACCCATCGGCATGGGGATGTATGGCTTCTGGATGGGGACGATCGCGGCCTTCCTGACCGCGTTCTACTCCTGGCGCCTGATTATCCTGACGTTCCACGGCACCCCACGGGCCAGCGAGCACACCATGGCGCATGTGCACGAGAGCACGCCCTGGATGACGGTGCCGCTGCTAATCCTCTCGCTCGGCGCTATTTTCTCCGGCTGGGCGCTGCACGAGGCCTTCATCGGCACCGACCAGCTGGCGTTCTGGGGCGGCTCCATCGTCTCGGGTCCGAACAACCACATCCTGGTCGATATCGAGCACGTGCCACTCTACATCTCTTGGTTGCCGACCATCACCAGCGGCCTGGGCATCCTGCTCGCCTATGTGATGTATATGCTGGTGCCCGCGCTGCCGGCCCGGCTGGCGACCACCTTCCGGCCGGTCTACCTGTTCCTGCTGAACAAGTGGTATTTCGACGAGCTGTATGACGTCCTGTTCGTTCGCCCCGCCCAGGCGCTGGCCCGGTTCCTGTGGCATACCGGGGACGAGAAACTGATCGATGGCATGCCCAACGGGGCCGCTTCACTCATGGCCGCCGGCTCCGCCCAGGTGGTCAAGATTCAGACGGGGTCGATCGCGGTCTACGCCTTCACCATGCTCATCGGCCTGGTCGTCATGATCAGCATCTTCCTGGTGTTCCAGTGAACGCCATGTCGAACGCCGCCGGCTTCCCCATCCTGTCGCTGGTCACCTGGCTGCCGGTCGTCGGCTGCCTGGTAATCATGACCATCCGCGGCGAAGAGGCGGTAATCGCCCGCAACGCCCGCTGGGCCGCGCTGTGGACCAGCCTGATCGTGTTCGCGATCAGCCTGAAGCTGTGGTGGGATTTCGACCCGGCGCAGGCCGGCTACCAGTTCAACGAGAGCGTCGCCTGGCTGCCGGACTTCAAGGTCGGCTACCGCATGGGCGTGGACGGCATCAGCGTGCTGTTCGTGCTGCTCTCCACGGCACTGACGCCGATCTGCATCCTGGCCAGCTGGGAGTCGGTCCGCACCCGTGTGCGCGAGTATATGATCGCCTTCCTGGTGCTGGAGACGATGATGGTGGGCGCGTTCGCCGCCACCGACTTCATCGTGTTCTACATGTTCTTCGAAGGCCTGCTGATCCCGATGTACATCATCATCGGGGTCTGGGGCGGGCCGCGCCGGGTTTACGCCTCGTTCAAGTTCTTCCTCTATACCCTGGCCGGGTCGGTGCTGATGCTGCTGGCGCTGCTCGCCATGTGGTTCCAGGCCGGCACGACGGATATGGCGGTGCTGGCCCACACGGCGTTCTCGCCGCAGATGCAGACCTGGCTGTTCCTCGCCTTCCTCGCCTCCTTCGCGGTGAAGGTGCCGATGTGGCCGGTGCACACCTGGCTGCCGGACGCGCATGTGGAGGCGCCGACCGCCGGCTCCGTCATCCTGGCGGGCGTTCTGTTGAAAATGGGCGGCTACGGCTTCCTGCGCTTCTCGGTGCCGATGCTGCCGCACGCGTCGCAGGTGTTCGCGCCGCTGATGTTCGCGCTGGGCGTGATCGCGGTGATCTACACCAGCCTGGTCGCGATCGCGCAGACGGACATGAAGAAGCTGATCGCCTACTCGTCCGTGGCCCACATGGGCCTGGTCGTGATCGGCACCTTCACGTTCAACATCCAGGGCATCGAGGGTGCCATGCTGCAGATGCTGAGCCACGGCATCGTCTCCGCCGCGCTCTTCCTCTGCGTCGGCGTCATCTATGACCGGATGCACACCCGCGAGATCGCGCGTTATGGCGGCCTCGGGGACCGGATGCCCGGCTACGCGCTGATTTTTTTATTTTTCACCCTGGCCAGCATGGGCCTACCCGGCACGTCCGGCTTCATCGGCGAGTTCATGGTCTTGGTCGGCGCCTTCAAGGTGAACTTCTGGGTCTCGCTGCTCGGCAGCATGGGGATGATCATGGGGGCGGCGTACGCGCTGTGGCTGTATCGACGGATCGTGTTCGGCAGCATCACGCGGGACGACCTGCGGTCGATCCTGGACGTCTCGCCGCGGGAGGTCGCGATCTTCGTGCCGCTGATCTTCCTGACGTTCTGGATGGGGATCTATCCAAGCAGCTTTACGCAGTTCTTCGACGCGAGCGTGGGGGCGATGGTGGACAATCACGTAGTCGCAGTCAGTCCGATAGGAGAGGCGAGGAGCCAGTTGGCGGGCCTTGGGAAAGGTTCGAGGCTCACTGA
>CAXSEK010000254.1:0-4979 GCA_964235625.1 uncultured Acetobacteraceae bacterium | reverse complement strand
GGCGGACGATGATCACGCTCGGCTTCACCTTCGGTGCCATCCTGTTCATCATCGTGGCGATGAGCGCGATCGTGGTGGTGCCAATCATCTTGAATTTCGTGGGCCTTGGTGACTCGGCGGCGGCGCTGCTCTCGCTGGCACGCTGGCCGGTGCTGTTGGTGGTGTTGGTGGTGTTCCTGTCTACCGTCTACAAGTTCGGGCCGAGCCGGACGCAGGCGAAATGGCGCTGGGTGAGCTGGGGCAGCGTGTTCGCGGCCGTGACGTGGCTGATCGCGTCGATCGGGTTCTCCTACTACGTGGCCAATTTCGGCAGCTATAACAAGACGTACGGCTCGCTGGGCGCGGCAATCGGGTTCATGACGTGGATCTGGATCTCGTCGATGATCGTGCTGCTCGGTGGGGAGTTGAATGCGGAGCTGGAGCAGCAGACGCATGTGGACACCACGATCGGGGCGCCGAAGCCGATCGGGCAGCGTGGGGCTTACAAGGCGGACGTGAAGGGATGAGGCCGTCTGCAGGGCGGCGGCGCTAGCGTGTGGAACAGCACGCTGCGGGTGTTGCCGCCGGGCATGACGGCAGTGGCCGCCACATGGGCGGCGAGGCTGGCCGTGACGTAGCGCGCGTGGGCCTCTGCCAGCAGGGCGGCGGCGGCGGCGTTGGTCAGCGTGTGTCGCTTATGCGGGCGTCCCAGTGGCTGTACCGTTGGCTGGCAAGGCGCCGACGGCGTGCAGTACGGCGGCCACCTCGGCGCGGCCAGCGTCGTCCAGGGCCGGTTGCGGTGGCAAGGGGGCGCCGACGGGGAAGCCCTGCAACTCGAGCGCGCCCTTGATGCAGGCGGCGAGCGCGTATTTGGCGAATACGCCGTTCACCGCCCATAGGCTGCGTTGCAGCTCCATTGCCTCCGGCCAGGCGGCCCGGCGGCACAGATCGTACAGCAGGACGCTCTGACGCGGGATGATGCAGGCCGGGCCGGCCATCCAGCCGACGCCGCCGATCAGCATGACGGCGGCGGGGATGTGGGCGGAGGCGGCGAACACGGCCATGCGGCCCTCGGTCTCGGCCATGATGGAGAGCAGGCGGCCGGTGTTGGTGGAGGCGTCCTTGATGGCGACGATGTTGTCCACCGTGCTGAGCCGGCGGATGACGGGGAGGGAGAGGTCCGAGCGCTGGAATTGCGGGTTGGTGTAGAGCACGACGGGGCCCGGCGTGACCGCGGCGACGGCGCGGAAATAGGCCTCGACGCCAGAGTCGGGGATGGGGAAGTAGGCCTCCAGAATGGCGAGCACGCCGGTGGCACCGCGGTCCATGACGGCGCGGGCATGGTGGACGGCCGCGGCGGTGGTGGTGGCGGCGACACCGGCGATGACGGGCACGCGGCCGCGTGCAGCCTGGACGGTGGCGTCCACAATGGCCAGCCGCTGGTCGGTGGTGAGGTAGGCGAACTCGCCCGTGCTGCCGAGCGGGGTGAGGCCGTGGACCCCGGCTTCGATGAGGTGGTCAACGAGGCGGGCCAGCACGCCGGTGAGCACGCGGCCGTCCTCGCCGATTGGGCTGGGCAGGTAGGGGAAGACGCCTTTGAGGGTCATGCGGGATGTGTAGCGCGGTTCGAGGTTGTGCAGCGATCCAGCAGTTACGGGATCCCGAGTTCCCTCACCCCGGCCCTCTCCCAGAAGAGGGAGAGGGAGACGCTCTCAGCCGGGGAGGCCGGCGGCGCGGAGGCCGGCGACGTAGTGGGCGGTGTCGTCGGGTCGCACGAAGGGGCTGTGGCGGATCGCGTCCTGCACGGTGTAGGCGGGTTCGATCGCCAGCAGACGCGCGCGGACGGTGGTCGCCTCGTCGGGCTGGCCGGTATGTCCCAGGGCGGCGAGGTGGTGCTTCAGGGCGGCGGAAAAATACGGGTTCAGCTCGCTGGCCCGGCGTGCAAGCTGGATCGCGGCCGGGTAGTCACGGCGGCTGAGTTCCAGCAGGGCCATGCCGGCGTCGAAGAAGAAGGTGTTCGGGTCCATCGGTGATAGGCGCCGGTAGCGGCCGTAACGCCGGGCAGCCTCCTCATGGTCGCCGAGGAAGGTGTAGGTTGCCGCCGATAGGCCCCAGGCCATCGCGAGGTTGGGGTTGAGCGACAGGGCGCGCTGGTGCAGCTCCAGCGCCTCACGCGGGCGGCGGTGCAGGCAGGCGCGGACATGGCCGGCGATGGTCAGCCCGCGGGCATCCTGCGGGTCCAGGGTGACGGCGCGCTCGGCGTGGTAGCCGGCCTGCTCCAGCGCACCCGGCTGATCGGCCCAGCCTTGGCCGATGCAGACCATCATCCAGTGGGCACGCCAGGCATGGGCGGTGGCGTAGTCGGGCTCGAGGTCCAGCGCGCGGGCGAGCAGGTCACCAGCTTGGGTGAACTCGTCCCGCCGGAGCCGCACGATCAGCGGCAGCGCGCGCAGCACGAGGTCGTATGCGGTGCTGTCGCCCATGGCGCGGGTGGCCGCCCGCCCGCCCTCGATGAGGAGGATCTCGGGATCGATCTGGGCCACCACCTCGGCAGCGATCTCATCCTGGATGCGGAGGAGGTCCTCCGTCTGGCGGTCGAAGCGCCGGGCCCAGACGATGCGGTTGCCATCCCGCAGGTCGAGCAGGCGGAAGGTGATGCGCAGGCGGCCCGCCTCGCCCTGCACGCTACCGTCGAGCAGGAAATCCAGTCCGAAGATGCGGCGCAGCGCCGTTTCGTCGTGATTGCCGTATTGCGCGATCGAGGCGGTGGAGACGAGAAACATCCAGCGGAACCGGGCCAACGCCGCCGTCACCTCCTCGGCCAGGCCGAGGGAGAGGTGCGCTTCCTGCTGGCCCGTGCCGATCATGCGCAGGGGCAGCACGCCGAGCTTGGCGCCGCCACGCTTGCCGGTGCGCGGGACGGTGCGCAGGGATGCCGGACTGGGAGCGGAGGACAGCGTTCCGGCGCGGATCTCGGCGGCCAGGCGCTGGGTCTCGGGCGAAGGGGTCGCGTTCAGCCGCTCGGCCAGGGCGGCCTTGCAGCGGTCATAGGCCTGCACCGCCAGGCCGCGCTCACTGCGTTCGGCGTGGGCGCGCATCAGGGCGCGCCAGGCGCCCTCATGCGCACGGTCGATGGCGAGCAGTTGCTGGGCCAGGGGGATGACGGCCTCGGGCGCGCCCTGCTGGTTCAGCAGCGCCTCGCCCACGGTGCGCGCCCGGTCCCGCAGCCGGTCCCGCTCGGCAGCGAGCCACTGGTCGAACGCCGGGTCGACACCGTCGAACTCGTCGAGCAGCTCGCCGTCCAGCAGGGAGAGCGACGCCGGCTCGGTGACGGTGGCGCGCAGCACCTCCTCCACGTCGATCCAGACCAGGTCGGGGCGGAGGGAGAGGTGGTCCCGCGCGACGCGGACGATCTCGTGCCCGGCCGGCTGCAGTGTCTCGAGCAGGCGGTGGATTTCCTGCCGGAGCGAGGCGCGGGCCTGTTCCTCCAGCCGGCGGGACCAGAGCAGCTCGGCGAGGCGGGAGCGGATGACGGGCCGCGGCGCCGAGGCGGCGAGGATGGCCAGCAGTGCCCGGGTCTTGCGGCCGACGGGGAGGACGCTGTCGCCGCTAGCGGTCCAGGCCTCCATCTGCCCGATCAGGCGGATGCGGATGGCGACGTTGCCGCGCACGCTGTGGGGTGCGGACAAAGCGGGCGGCGGTCTTCCGGCAATCAACATATTCATACCGCTTGGCACACCATTCCACGGATCAGTCACATACTATGGTATGTTCTCCTCAAACTGCCGTTTCGTCAAACAGCTTTGTAACGTTTCCCTGCCATGCGGTTTCAAAGCGTGACAGCCAGTGCTCGGCCTGGGTCGGGCCGCCGGCCGCGATCGCGTCCAGCGGATCGAGGTATTGCTCCTCGCCGGCGCCATCATGGACGTTCCCGCGGGCGCGCAGACCGTCCCGGGCGATGGCCAGCACGTCGCGCGCGAGGTCCCGCAGGGTGCCGCCGTTGAACGGGGTAGCCATGGCGGTTTGCGGCACGAGGGTTCGCAGGTGGGTGAACTGGTCCAAGGCGTGGCTGCGGACCAAGGCCTCCGCCGCGGCCAGCGCCGCGTTGTCATACAGCAGCCCGACCCACAGCGACGATTGCGCCAGCATCATCGCCGGGGTGCCGGCATCGGCGCCGCGCATCTCGAGGAAGCGCTTCAGGCGCACGTCGGTGAAGGCGGTGGTGACGTGGTCCGCGAAGTCACCGACCTCCGGCTCGTACGGGGTGACGTCATGCAGGCGGCCAGCCATGAAGTCGCGGAAGGAATACCCGGCGAGGTCGATGAAGCGGCCCTCGCGCTGGATGAAATACATCGGCACGTCGAGCAGCCACTCGGTGAACCGCTCGAAGCCGAAGCCGTCCTCGAGCATCAGCGGGGGCATGCCGGAGCGGGCGTTGTCCACGTCGGTCCAGACATGAGCGCGATTGGAGAGCAGGCCGTTGGGCTTGCCCTCCTTGAAGGGGGAGTTGGCGAACAGCGCCGTGGCCAGCGGCTGCAGGGCGAGCGAGACGAACAGCTTGCGCCGCATATCCGCCTCGTCCGCGAAATCCAGGTTCACCTGCACGGTGCAGGTGCGCAGCATCATGTCCAGGCCCATGGAGCCGACGCGGCCCATGTAGCGCCGCATGATGGCGTAGCGGCTCTTGGGCATCCACTCCGCCGCCTCGCGGGTGAGGGTCGGGTGGTAGCCGAGCGGGGAGAAGCCGATGCCGAGACCCGCGGCCAGGGCGGAGACGGCGCTGCAATGGGCGGCCAACTCCGTCTTTGTGTCGTGCAACGTGGCCACCGGGGCGCCCGACAACTCGAACTGGCCACCAGGCTCGAGCGAGATGGAGGCGCCGGCGTTCGGCCCGGTGCCCTTCAGGCCGATCGGCAGGCCGGCATCAGGAATCTCCTCCCAGCCCGGGCCGGACAGCCCGTCCAGCAGGGCGCGGATGCCGCCGGGTGCGTAGGGCGGCG
>CAXSEK010000253.1:0-4989 GCA_964235625.1 uncultured Acetobacteraceae bacterium | reverse complement strand
CGAACTTGGCACTCGATGCCGCGGGGCCGTCCACCCCAATGGGCTTCAGCCCACCAGGATGGTCCCGCACGGTGGTGGGCTGAAGCCCACGCTACGGTTCTCCGACCTGCTTCCTCAGTGCCGCGAGCAGCGCCTCCACATCCCCGCCATTATGCGCCATGAACGAGGCATAGTCGCTGCGTTGCGTCATGCGCAGGCTCATGCCCTCGGCCACCACGTCCTCGATGCGCAGGGTGCCATCCGTCTCGCCGACCATCCATGTGATGTTCACCGGCCTGTTGCCGGCCCGCTCCACCACCGTCGGAACGTAGATCCCGTCCGGCTTCTGCACGGGCGTGTTGACACTCACCTTAACCGACCCGGCCTGGTAGTCGCCAAGCCGGTTCACCACGCCGCGCAGCAGCACCAGGCGGAACAGCCGTAGATACTCTGTCCGCTGCCCCGCCGAGGCCGTGATCCAATAGCGGCCGAGGCAGAACCGGGCGACCCCGTCCTCGTCCACCACGCGCTGCAGATAGGGGCCGAGCCGCAGCTGCTTGTCGGCCGGCGTCGCCGCTCCGGACACGGCGGCGGCAAGGTCCACGCCCGCCTGGCGCACGAAGGTCGCGGCCTGCTCCGGCTCCGGTTCGGCCCGGGCTGCCAAGGGCAGCAGCAGCAATCCGAGCAGGAGGAGGCGGCGAAGCGGCATCAGCAGTGGGGTGCAGGCATCATGAAGGAACTCAGCTTGCCATCCACCGCGAAATCCGAAAAGTCCATATTCAGGCCATCCGCCACGCCGTTTTCCCAATACCGCATGCCGACCTCGTAATCGGGCTGCTGCGCCTCCTGCGTGCGGGGGAAAAATGCCACGCGGACCCGCCCGGACGGCAACTCGGCCAGGTCCGGATACGGCGCCGCGGACGGGCCGCCCCAGCTGCTGATGAACACGGATGTGTTCTGCGCGCCGTCCGCCCCCGTGCCGTCGAACAGCGGCAAGGTGATGAACTTCTTCCCCGCCTCGGCGGCGGCGATGATCGCGGCGGTGTGAGCCATCGGGAACAGCGTGCCCATCGGCAACGGCGTCCGCTTGTCCTCCGGCTGGGTGTAGTGGATCTCCCCCGTGCCGCCCGCCGCGGCGAGGCTCGCATCCCCCTCCACCTGCTCGGTCACCGCGGTGTCCGTCATCTGCTTCATCCGGAACCGCAGCTTGGTGCCGTCCTTGCTTTCCCAGGTGAGGTAGTCCGAGACCATCTGCACAGTCTGCCCGTCGCGGTTGGTCAGCGTCATATCCAGCCGCTGGCGCACCGCCCATCCGTCACAGGCATCCGTCACTTCGTACGCCATGTTGCCGCGCACGCCCGTGACGTTGCTGCCCTGCCGCACGCTGTCCAGGGTCAACGTGTAGTTGGCGCGGTGGGCCGCCAATGGGACGGGCTCGGCCAAGGCCGGCCAGGCGGACAACAGAAAGAGGGCGGCCACTAGGCGCATGCAAGCTACTCCGATGGAGCACGAGACATAGGGCCGGGCACGCACTCCCGCCAGCGGTCCCTTTCTTTGGACGACACACCGGTCGTTTACTACTTCGAAAGTTTTCAGTCGGTGCCTATAGTCACCCGAGCTGAACAGGAACAGCGAAATCGGAGCAGAAAGGATGCGGTCCTACGAAACAATCAAGGTGTTCGATCTGTCGAGCGCCCCACCAGACCTTCGCGAAGCTGAGGACCTCGCCGTTCTGCGGCCAGGACCGCCCGAGGAACAGCCTGCGATACTGACCCTCAAAGTGGGCCAATACGAGACACCCAAAGAAGGTTCGGTTAACGATTGTATAACGCGTGAGGTCACGCTGACCGAATACAAGCTTCACCGCTGGTTGACGGAGCATGGTGCCCAGGAAGGTGAGGATATTCTGTTGCGGTGGGATGGATCGGCTGGCCGTTAGCGGTTCTCAACCAACCTAAGTTAGTGTGTCGTGCAGAAAGGCCCGCCACGTTCCGCGCTTCGGGCTTGTCGCCGGGTCGCATCAGCAGCCGCGACACCATCGCGGTGCCGCGGCCAAACGTGCTTATGATGCGCCATGTTCGCCACCAGCCTCGGCGGGACCACCTACCGCTTCCCTGACCTGCGTACCCTGATGGCGCGTGCGACGCCCCTGCGCAGCGGGGACGTCCTGGCCGGCCTCGCCGCATCCTCCGAGGCGGAGCGGGTCGCCGCCCAACTCGCCCTCGCCGACCTGCCCCTGCGCCGGATGCTGGACGATCCGCTTGTCCCCTATGAAACGGACGAAGTGACGCGCCTGATCTGCGACACGCACGATCCGGCGGCCTTCGCCCCCATAGCGCACCTGACGGTCGGCGGCCTGCGGGACTGGCTGCTCGGCGACGAGGCGACCGGCCCCGCTCTGGCCAGGCTCGCGCCGGGCCTGACGCCCGAGATGGCCGCCGCCGTCGCCAAGCTCTGCCGCCTGCAGGACCTGGTCGTGGTCGCGGCGCGCTGCTCCACCGTCACCCGGTTCCGCAACACGATCGGCCTGACGGGCCGCCTCTCCGTCCGCCTGCAACCCAACCACCCGACCGACGACCCGGCGGGCATCGCCGCCAGCATCCTGGATGGGCTGATGCTCGGCGCCGGGGACGCCGTGATCGGCATCAACCCCGCCACCGACAGCCCGGAGCGCACCCACGCTTTGCTCTGCATGCTGGAGGAGGCACGGTTGAAGCTCGCGATCCCCACCCAGACCTGCGTGCTGGCGCATGTCACGACGACGCTGGACCTGATCGGGCGCGGCTCGCCGGTGGACCTGGTGTTCCAGTCGATCGGCCGCACCGAAGCGACCAACCGCTCCTTCGGCATCGACCTCGCCTTGCTGCGGGAGGCGCAGGAGGCAGCCTTGTCGCTGGGCCGGGGTACGGCGGGGCAGGACCTGATGTATTTCGAGACGGGCCAGGGCAGCGCGCTCTCCGCCGGCGCTCATCACGGCGTGGACCAGCAGACGGCCGAGGCGCGGGCCTACGCCGTGGCACGCCATTTCCAGCCGCTGCTGGTCAACACCGTGGTGGGCTTCATCGGCCCGGAATACCTGGCGACCGGCAAGCAGATCATCCGCGCGGGGCTGGAGGACCATTTTTGCGGCAAGCTGCTCGGCCTGCCGATGGGCTGCGACGTGTGCCACACCAACCATGCCGAGGCGGATTCGGACGACATGGACACCCTGCTGGCCATGCTGGCAGCGGCCGGGGTGACCTTCGTGATGGGCGTGCCGGGTGCGGACGACATCATGCTGGGCTACCAGAGCACCTCGTTCCACGACGCCCTGGCCATGCGGGACCTGTTCCACCTCCGCCCAGCGCCGGAGTTCGAGGCCTGGCTGGGCGCCCAAGGCCTGCTGGACCATGCCGGCCGGGTGCGCCCGCGCGGCCTGCCACCCCCGATGCGCGCCCTGCTTCCATGACTACCGACCCATGGGCCCGGCTCCGCGGTCTGACGGCGGCGCGCATCGGCCTGCCCCGCAGCGGCGCCTCGCTGGCGACCGCGCCCTTGTTGCAGCTGCGTTTCGCCCAAGCCCAGGCACGCGATGCCGTGCACACCGCGCTGGACATGACGGCGCTGGCCGAGTCCGCCGGGCCGCTGCTGCTGGTGGACAGCGCCGCGCGGGACCGGACGGAATACCTGCTGCGCCCCGATCTCGGCCGGCTCCTCGCACCAGGGACGGTTCTGCCGCACGGCACTCACGACCTGGCGGTCGTGCTGGCCGACGGCCTCTCCGCCCAGGCAGTGCAAGACCATGCGCCCGCCGTGCTCGAGGCGCTGCGTCCCTTGCTGGCCGGCTGGCGGGTGGCCCCGCTGGTGGCAGTGCGCCAGGGCCGGGTCGCGATCGGGGACGCGGTGGCGGCGGCGCTGGGTGCCACTTCCGTGCTGGTGCTGATCGGCGAGCGGCCGGGCCTCTCCGCGCCCGACAGCCTTGGCGCCTACCTGACCTGGGCGCCGCACTCCGGCACCAACGATGCCGGCCGCAACTGCCTCTCCAACATCCGCCCGGCGGGCCTGCCCCCGGCGGCGGCAGCGGCTAAGATCGCCTGGCTGCTGAATGCCATGCGGGCCCGCGGCGCATCCGGCGTCGTGCTGAAGGACGAGGCACCGGACCGGGGGCTGGACACTGAGCCGGTGTTGGTTTTAAGCGACGATGCAACCAAAGTGGGATGACGGTGATGCGCGCGGTCTATGTCATTGCGGCCCTTGCGGTGGCATTCCTGTTCGGCGCCTTCGTCGAGCACGTGACCGGAGCGCCGTTCGGCCTCGTTGAAACGGCCATGGTCCGCACGGGCGCCGCCCCACCGCTCCCCGCGGACACGGCCTCCACCGCGATCCCGCATAACGGCAACGACCAGGGCCTGCAGGACGCACCCCGTAACGACACCCCGCTGGGCGCCCGGACGGACTTCGACCGCTGCGTGAACACGATGATCCTGCGCCGCGAGAAAGAGTCCGAGGCCCGAACGGTGTGCCAGAAGATCATCTCGGGCATCAGCGGCTAGAGGGCCGGGCTCCCACCTCGAGACTGAGGAGCCAGGACCCCCTCGACCGTGATCGTAATGCCGGGGGGGTCCATCACGATCGGCCGGGCGGCTAAAATCCGGGCCTCGATCCCGCCCATGCTCCGCCGGTGATGGATGATCACGCGCAGGACGGGGTGCACGATCAAATAGTGAGCGACCGACGGCAGCCGGAGATAGCCTGCGAGCTTGCCACCCGTGTCGACGGACGCGGTGCCGGGCGAGAGCACCTCCACGACAATGACGGGATTGCTGGCCGCCACCGTATTCCCGTCCAACGGCGCCCCGCAATTGACCAGGGCGTCCGGCTCTTAATCGCTGTCCCCAGTCTCCACCGTCACGCCATCCGCGAGCGCCTCGCACGCGACCCCGGCGACCGCGACCGGCCCGCTACAGGGCCTGATGAGCAGTGGCCTTGATTCGGACATGGGCGACGCGTTCGGCGCCCATCGCCATGATC
>CAXSEK010000252.1:0-5021 GCA_964235625.1 uncultured Acetobacteraceae bacterium | reverse complement strand
CGCGGTTCCTGGTGGTGACGCACCACCACCTGACGATGGCGCGGATGGACCGGCTTTATGGTGTCACGATGCAGGAGCGGGGCGTGTCGCGGCTGTTGTCGGTGGACCTGGCGCGGGCGTCGGCGATGGTGGAGCAGCGGGTGGCGGCGGAGTAGGGCGGGTCAGATAGGCCCGGTGACGCGGTACCGTCATGCGGCGAATGGAGACCACCTCAAGCCAAGGTGGCTGCAGGCCATGGGCGTACATGAGCTAGGCGTTACGGGATCCCAAGCTCCCTCACCCCGACCCTCTCCCAGCGGGAGAGGGAGAAGGCGCGGAGAGGACGGCTTTCAGCCCCGTGCGTGAAAGGCCTCGATCGTCCGCGTGACGCCTTCGGGTTCGCATTCCGCCATCACGGACGCGGCCAGGGCTTCGCAAGCGGCCAGGTTGGCGGTGCGGATGGCCTGCTTCACGCGGGGGACGGCGGTCGCGTTGGTGGAGAAGGAGCGGACGCCCAGGCCGAGCAGGAGGGGGGTGTAGCGCGGGTTGGCGGCCATCTCGCCGCAGACGGAGACGGGGATGCCGGCGCGGGCCGCCTCGGCGACGGTCATGCGGATGAGGCGCAGCACGGCGGGGTGGACGGGGTTGTAGGTGGTGGACACGTCAGACAGCCCGCGATCGGCGGCCAGGGTGTACATCGTGAGGTCGTTGGTGCCGATGGCGAAGAAATCGGCGGCCTGGGCCAGGGCGTCGGCGCACAGGCTGGCGGCGGGCACCTCGATCATGGCGCCCAGCGGCGGCAGCACGGCCGGTAGGCGGACCGAGGCGGCGCCCAGCTTGGCCGCGACCGCCTGGTAGATTACGCGCGCCTCCTTCACCTCGGCGACGTTGGTGACCATCGGCAGCATCACGCGCACCGGGCCGAAGGCGGCGGCGCGGAGGATGGCGGCGAACTGCGTCTGCAACACCTCCTGGTGCTGCAGCAGCATGCGGATGCCGCGCATGCCAAGGGCGGGGTTGGCGTCGCTGGCGTCCGGGGTGATACCGGCAGCGGCGAGGGCCTCGATCTCCTTCTCGCCGCCCCAGTCGAGCACGCGGATGGTGACCTCGTCGCCCTCCATGGCCTCGACGACGCTGGCGTAGATGTCGGCCTGCTGTGCCTCGCCGGGCAGCACGGCGCGGTTCATGAACAGGAACTCGCTGCGCAGCAGGCCCACGCCGTGGGCGCCGGACTGGGCGATGAGGGGCAGCTCGGCCGGTACCTCCAGGTTGGCCTGGAGCTGGACCTGGTGCCCGCAGAGCGTCACGGCGGGCAGGCGGCGCAGGCGGGCCCAGCGCTGCTGGCGGCGGGCGAAGGCGATCACGCCGCGGCGGGCCTGGGTGATGGTTGCGGGCGACGGGTCTAAGATGACCAGCCCGGCCGTGCCGTCGATCACGGCCTGGCCGCCGGCGTGCATGTGCGCGGTGACCCCCACGGCACCCAGCACGGTGGGAATGCCGAGCGCGCGGAGCATGATGGCGGTGTGGCCGTCGGCCCCGCCCTCGTCGGTGGCGACGCCGGCCACGCGCGCCGGGTCGATCAGGGCGGCGTCGGCCGGGGTGAGCCATTCCGCCACGAGCACGGCGCCCGGCGGCAGCCCGGCGAAGGAGCGGAACGGCGCGCGGGTCAGGTTGCGGACCAGGCGGCGGGCGATCTCGCGCACCTCATCGGCACGGCGCTGGCCGGCGGGCAGGTCGTCGGCATTGGCGGCCAGGAGGGCGGCGGCGATGGCGTCCGCCTCGTCGGTCACCGCCTGCTCGGCCGAGCGCAGGCCCTCGGCAATTCGCTGCCGGGCGCCGCGCAACAGTCGGGAGGGGCCCAGCATCTGCACGTAGGCGTCGAGCAGCGGCGCGATCTCGTCCTGCGTGTCCTCCGGCAGCACATAGAGGCGGGCGCGCAGCTTGCCGAGCTGCTTGCGGGAGGCGGTGATGGCGGCATCCAGCCGGGCCCGCTCCGCCTCGATGTCGGCGGCGGCGATGCGGTGGCGGGTGATAACGGTGGGTGCCTCAACGGTGCCGAACACGGGGCCGATGGCGATGCCGGGTGCCACCGGCAGGCCTATCAGGCGGCGTTCGAAGCCGACTTCGGCCGCAGCTTCGTTCCCGTCGTCAGTCGGTCTCATGGAAGCCTGCCTCGACCAGCGCCGTGAGCGCGGTCAGGGCCTCGGCCGCGTCCGCGCCCACGGCCCGCATCTCGATAGCGGCTCCTTTGCCGGCGCCAAGCATCATGAGGCCCATGATGGATTGGGCGGAGACGGATTGGCCGTAGGCCTCAACCTCGACCTCGGCCGTGAAGCGTTCGGCGGTGGTGACGAACTTGGCGGCCGCGCGGGCGTGCAGGCCGCGGCGGTTGCAGATGGTAGCATGGGCGATGACGGCGGCGCCGGGGTCGCTCATGCGGCAGCCACGCTCCGGCTGGGGGTCAATTGGTGGTGCCGTTGACCTTGCACCCGTGCAGCACGTGCGACGCGGCGGCGATATATTTGCGGCCGGCGACCTGTGCGCAATCCACGCACTCGTCGAGCGGGCGGCGGCAGCGGACCTTGGCGAGCTTGACCAGCATCGGCAGGTTCACGCCGGCGATCACCTCGACGCCGGGCCGGTCCATCAGGGAGATGGCCAGGTTGGAGGGGGTGCCGCCGAACATGTCGGTGAGCAGGACGACCCCGTCCCCGTCGTCGACGCTGGTGATGCTGGCCTGGATGTCGGCCCGGCGCAGCTCCATGTCGTCGTCCGGGCCGATGCAAACGGTCGCCACGTGGTCCTGCGGACCCACGACATGCTCCAGTGCCAGACGAAGTTCCTCCGCAAGGCGACCGTGGGAGACGAGGACGAGGCCGATCATGATGGGCTCAGGCCTCCTGCGCCTGACGGGGCACGTCCAGCGGCGCGACGGCCGCCTTCTGCAATTCCCGATGTGCAACGGTGATCTGCCCGTCGCGCATGTCAAGCCCAGGGCTCACGTTTATGCGCGAGGCGGGTCTCGATGCATCGCCCAGCCGGGCAGCGAGCTTCTCCACGATGTGGACGGAGCGGTGTCGCCCGCCCGTGCAGCCGACGGCGATGGTCACGTATTTCTTTCCTTCCTGCACGAACCGCGGCAGGAGCAGTTTCAACATGGCCTCGATCTGGTCGAAGAACGCCTGGAAGTCGGGGTCTGCCTCTACATAGGTCGCGACGTCCGAATCCATCCCGGTCTTGGGACGGAGATGAGGATCGTAATGCGGATTGCGCAAGAACCGGGCATCGAACACCAGATCTGCCTCCCGCGGCAAGCCGTGGGGGTAGGCAAAGGACATGAGTGACACGGTGAGGCCCGGGCCGGAGCAGGCAAACCGGCTTTCCACCTGCCGGCGCAGGGTGGGAAGCGAGGTGTCCGAGGTGTCGATCACCAAGTCGGCGTTGTCCCGCAGGGGGGCGGTCATGGCGGCTTCGCGGGCGATGCCGTCCAGCACGCGGCCACCGGGGGCGAGCGGGTGGCGCCGCCGCGTCTCGGTGTAGCGGCGCAACAGAGCGCCCTCGTCGGCGGTGGCGAACACCAGTTCGGGGCGCAGCATCTGGTTCAGGCGCAGGCGCTCAATGGTGGAGAGCACGGTGGCGGCATCGAAGCCGCGGCTGCGCGCGTCGATGCCGATGGCGACCGGGCGCTCCCCGCGGCTGACCAGTTCCTCGATCAGGGTGAGCGGCGGGTTGTCGACCGCCTCGTAACCGAGATCCTCGAGCACGCGGAGGATGGAGGACCGTCCTGCGCCGGAGAGCCCGGTGACGAGCACGATCCGGCGCGGTGTCACGCAAAGGCTCCGGCGAGCTGGCGTTTGCGGCCCAGCGCGCAGTCGAGCGCCATGGCCACCCGCTCGGGGGCGGAGGGGGAGGCCGGATCGACGTGCACGAGGGGGCGGCCGGAGGGCGGGTGGGTGGCGGCGGCGGGCATGCGCTCGGCCAGGCCGAGTTCGACGGCGAGGGCGAGGGTGGCGCGCTCCAGGTAAGGGAGTTGGACGAGGCCGAGGCCGCGCACCTCCAGCAAGCCGGCGAGGGCGGCGGGGGCGGACGCGACGCCATCCTCGTCCAGCTCGACCCGGTCGTCCGCGACGAGGGCGAATCCACGGTCGAGCAGGCGTAACACCAGGTCCGACTTGCCGGAGCCCGATGGGCCTAGCAGCAGCACACCATGGCCCTCGCGGGCGGCGCAGCTCGCATGAATTTGCATCGAGGCGGGTATGTGGGCCGGCGCGCGGGAGAAGGGAAGCGTCATCTTAGCTGCCGGGAGGGCCGGGCCGCGGTCAGCACGGCTGCGTCGAAGCGGCGTGCGATGGGTTTCGATATGCGTAGCAGAGTGTTGCAGTGCGGTATTGCAGTGTGACGCAAGCATCTCACAGTCAGAATTTTTCGTCCGCGCCGGGCGTTGCCGAACCCGGCACTCTGCCGTAGGTGTAACGTCGCCACGTTCACGCTGCGCCGCCGATGACAAACTGGGTGCCCTATGGCCGTTCCGATCCTTGCTGGCTTGACCGTTCTCATGCTCGGCGACAGCCATTTCGCGACACCGGGCTACCTGATCACGACGCTGGGGGACGCGCTGATGTCGCAGGGCGCCCAGGTCACCACGGAGGCCGCGTGCGGCGCGCCGACCAGCGTCTGGGTATCGGCCGGCGTTTCGACCTGCGGCACGGCGGAGCGCGTGGGATCCGGGCCGGTGAAGCTGGGCAGGGCCGCCGCGGCGCACGTGCCGTCACTGGAGCAACTGATCCAGGACGTGCATCCCAACCTCATCATCATCGGCAGTGGCGACACCATGGCGGGCTATGCGCAGAAGACGCTGCCGACGCAGTATATCGAGGAGAATGTCGGTGCGCTGACCCGGCGTATCCAGGCTGCTGGGCTCCCCTGCGTCTGGATCGGGCCGGGCTGGGGCACGGAGGGCGGTCCTTACTTCAAGACCGATGCCCGGGCGAAGGAGATGAGCGAGTGCCTGTCCGCCCATGTCCAGCCGTGCCGCTATATCG
>CAXSEK010000251.1:0-5038 GCA_964235625.1 uncultured Acetobacteraceae bacterium | reverse complement strand
GGCGTGCACGCCGCCCGCTCGCCGGGCCAGCGTGAGGCGAAGGACGTGTACGACGCGTTGGAGCAGGCCCGGGTCGAGACGGTCGGCGCCGAGCACATGATGGGCATCGCTGCCAACCTCCAGGCCCGCCTGGCCGACGAGTGCGAGGCCGAGGGCTACGACCGGATGACCCGGCGTGACCAGTTGCCCCTGCCCGCCGCCCTGTCCCTGCTGGCGCGTGAGCGCATGAGCGGCCAAGCCTCACCCGAAGCCACCAACCGGATCCTCGCCACCTGGCGCGACACGCTGGGCCCGGACGCTGACGCCGCGATGGCCGCCATGGCCGAGGCTCGCAGCGACCAGACCGAGTTCACCCGTGCCGCCCGCAAGCTGCTGGCCGTGCTCAACCTCGCGGAAGCCGAGGTGGAGGCCGAGCCCGACGACTCCCAGGAGGAGGGCGAGGACGGCGGCGAGCAGGCCGGCGCGCAGGACAATAGCCAGGACAGCCAGGGCGAGAGCCAGTCCGAGCAGGACAGCACGCTCGGCCAGCAGCCCGAGCAGATGCAGGGCGAGGCCACCGAGGACGAAGGCGAGCAGGCCGAGGAAGAGGACGCCGCGGCGGCCGAAGGGGACGAGAAGCCCGGCGGCCCACAACAGCGCCGCGAGCGGCCGATGTCGGACGACACTTCCACCTACCGCGCCTTCAGCCGCGCAAACGACGAGGAGGTCTACGCCGACGACCTCTGCGACGCGGACGAACTGGCCCGGCTCCGCCAGCAATTGGACCAACAACTGCAACATCTGCAGGGCGTGGTCAGCAAACTCGCCAACCGGCTGCAGCGCCGCCTGATGGCGCAGCAGACCCGCGCCTGGGAGTTCGACCTCGAGGAAGGCATGCTGGACGCCGGACGCCTGGCCCGCATCATCGTGAACCCGCTCTTGTCGCTGTCCTACAAGCGGGAGCGCGAGACCGAATTCCGCGATACGGTCGTGACGCTGCTGATCGACAATAGCGGCTCGATGCGGGGCCGCCCGATCACCGTCGCGGCGATGTGCGGCGACATCCTGGCCCGCACGCTGGAGCGCTGCTCCGTCAAGGTCGAGATCCTGGGGTTCACCACCCGCGCCTGGAAGGGCGGCCACTCGCGCGAGCGCTGGGTGGCGGAGGGCAAGCCGCGCAACCCGGGCCGGCTGAACGATCTGCGCCACATCATCTACAAGCCCGCCGACGCCCCCTGGCGCCGGGCCCGCAAGAACCTCGGCCTGATGCTGCGCGAGGGGCTGCTGAAGGAGAACATCGACGGCGAGGCGCTGCTCTGGGCCTACCGCCGCCTCGCCGGCCGGCCGGAGCGGCGCCGCATCCTGATGGTCATCAGCGACGGCGCGCCAGTGGACGACAGTACACTCTCGGTCAACCCAGGCAACTACCTCGAACGCCACCTCCGTGAAGTGATTCGGGAGATCGAGAGCCGGGACGTCGTCGAGCTGATCGCCATCGGCATCGGGCATGACGTAACGCGCTATTATCGCCGCGCTGTGACGATCGTCGATGCCGAGGAACTGGGTGGCACGGTGATGAAGAAGCTGGCCGAATTGTTCGACGAGGACATGGCGGGGCAGTGGGCCCGGACGGCCGCGGAACGGGCGCCGCTCGTCGCCTGACCTCTCTGGTCTGACCAGTGCTGATGCAACCCCTTCCACCCGGCCGCGCCGGCCGCCTCCTGCCACGCCGGCCGGGACGCCGGCGTATGCTAAGGATCATGCTGGCCGGGTCGGTGGCAGTCCACCTGCTCGCCCTTTTGGCGCTGTGGTGGTTCCAGCCGTCCGCCGCGGAGGAGCCGGCCGCGGCGGTGAACGAAGTTTCTATGGTGTTCGAGTCACCCGGCGACACGCAGGCATCCACCCCTTCGCCGAATCCGGCGCCGGCCCCCGCCGTGGCGCAAGGCAATCCCAATTCGACCAATACGCAGCCCAGCCAGGAGACGACGACGCCATCGAACGCACCGCCTCCTCCGCCCAAGCTGGCGCCGCCCACGCCGGCGTCCCCACCCCCCACGCCACCGGCGCAGGTCGCCAGCCTTGAGCAGGCGCCGCCCCAGCCGGAGCCGCCGGCCGCGGCCGAGCAACCGCCCCAGCCCATCCAGCCCCCGGCCGAGCCGCCCCAGCCAATCCCGACACCGAGCCAGGCGCCACCCTCGGTTTACTTGCACGAGGACACGGCGCCCGCCCTTCAGCCCCTGCCACGCTTCGTGATGCCGCAACCACCGCCTCCGCTCCCGGCCCTACCGCCGGCACCTCGCCCGGCCCCGCCGCGGCGCTTCGCCCGGCCCTCGCCCTCGACGCAGAACCCATTCGCGGCGCCACAGGACTGGTCGCTGAATGCGGGCCCGTCATCCTCCGCGCCGTCACGCTCGGCGCGCGGCTTCGACCTCTCGACCTCCCCGACCGGCAGCCAGTCCAGTTCCAACTTCTCGTATGTCGCCGGCGCCCGACCGACCGGGGACTGGCTGAGCGCATTCCGCCGCTGGGCGCAGGCCCGGGTCTACTATCCGGAGGAAGCGGCGCAGGAAGGACAGGACGGCGTCGCCGTGGTGATGGTTGAGGTCGAGCGGTCCGGGCACGTCCGCTCGGTCAGGCTGGAGAGCTCGGCCCGCTCACCCTTCCTGGATGGCGCGCTGGTGGACCTGTTCCGCAATGCCAACGTGCCGCCTGTCACGTCGGACATGCCGGACCCCGTGACCATGATGCGCGTGCAGCTGACCTACCACCTGATCCGGCACTGAGCTCGCAGGCACCATGCCGAAGACCTCGGCCTAGCAGTTAAGATTGTAGGGTTGGCTTCAGCCCACCAGTCCAGCGAGGTGGTAGGCTGAAGCCCACCCCTACTCAGCACTGCGAAAGACAGTGCAAGGCGGCGATCGCGCCGCCCGACTCAAAGCGCGCGTTAGGCGGCCGCCTTCTTCGCCTGCGCGCGGACGATGCGGCGCTTCAGCACCTGTGCCTCAACTGGCAGGTTGCGGTTCGGCGTGGTCAGCAGGAACGCATCCAACCCGCCATTATGCTCGATCGTGCGCAGCGCATGCGTCGTCAGGCGGACACGGATGGAAGCACCAAGCACGTCCGACAGCAACGACTGTTCCTGCAGGTTGGGCAGGAAGCGGCGGCGGCTCTTATTATTGGCGTGGCTGACGTTGTTGCCGGTCAGCACGCCCTTGCCGGAAATCTCGCAATGGCGCGACATCGTCTGGAATCCTCGAACGCGGGGCAGGGAGCGGGGGGTATGGCGAAACACCCGGCTCGCGTCAACACTGGCGCTATGCCAGGGCGCCGGGTCGAAGCCACCTGATTGACGGCGGCTATCTGCCCTCGTTGTGCTCGTGGCTGACGGGGTTGTACGGGCCATCCCCCGCGGGCTCGTGCCCCGGCACACCAGGCCGGATCGCACCGCAGCCGGCAAGCACGATGCAACCGAGCAGCAGGAGTGCAGCCGAGCGGTGGCGGACCGATTGGCGGGCGGGCATGGCTTGGCTCCTCGCAGCCCTGACTCGTTCGCGCGCACCCGGCGGGACGTTAGACAAGCGGCTGCCGCCTCATACCTGGCTCGCCAGGAACCCGTCCGTCGCCGCCAGGCCCGCCGCCAGGTCCGGCTGCCCGAGGCTGATCCGCACTTGCCCGCCCGGCACCGGCCCCAGTGTCGTGCGCCACAGCCCGGACGGCAGCACCAGCGTGCCCGTGGCCGCTGCCAGCCGGGCTGCGAACGCGTCCGCACCCTCGGCCCCGCGATAATGCGGAAAGGCGAAGGCCAGGCTCTGCCCCGCATCGGCTTTGAACAGCGTGGGGTGGCGCGCCAGCCACGCATCCAGCACGGCCCGGTTCGCCGCTCCCAGGGATCGGGCATGCCCGATCAGCCGCGGCGCCTCCCGCAGCGCGATCTGCGCCAGCAACTCCGCCGGCGCCGCCAGGCAGCTGGACAGCGCCGCCTTCGCCGTCCCGATCCGCGCCAGCAGCGCCCGGTCCCGGCACGCCACCCACCCGACGCGCAGCCCGGGCAGGCCAAACCCCTTTGACAGCGCGCTGACCGACACTCCCCGCTCGTACACGACCGCGGCCGGCGGCGGCAGCGCCTCCAGGTCGAGCGCGGTCTCGCGGTAGACCTCGTCGTTGACCAGCCACAGCCCGTGGGCCCGGCACAGCTCCACCAGGGCCGCCTGCGCCGCCGGGTCCAGCACGGCGCCGGTCGGGCTGTTCGGCATGTTGAGCAGCACCAGCCGCGTCTCCGGCCGCACCGCGGCGGCCACGCGGGCGATGTCGAGCGTGCCGCCCGCCTCCAGCCGGACCCCCGTCGCGTCCACCCGGTCGGTCACGGCCCAAGCGAGCGGCTGATACAGCGGGAGTACCACAATGGCGTGGTCACCCGCGTCCAGCAGCGCGCGGGCGGTGCAAGCCATGCTTTCCTGCGCGCCGGCACAGCAGATCACGTCCTCCGCGTCCAACCCGGCGTAGCGGGCCGCCACACGCGCGCGCAGCGGGGCGGCACCCCGGGGCGAGGCGTAATCCAGCTGCACCTGCTCCCACCGCTCCCGCTCCTCCGCCGTGGCCAGGCCGAGCAATGCGGCAAGGGAGAGCGTCTGCGAGTGGGACGCCGTGAGGTCATGCCGCGTGGATGCATGCCAATGGTGCAGGAAGGCGCCGAGATGGAACGGCTCGTCGACCGCTGGCGCTGGAGGCGCAGGAGTAAGCACGCGGGGAAGGCTGCCTGCCACACTGTCTCCGAACGGTAAGGGCGAGCGCCGAAGCGCCGGCTATGTGCAACGGACCTGCCCGGTGGCCTCGCCGCAAGCCCCGGCCGGATCAACTTGGTCTACCAAGCGATCGTGGCAGGGCTGAGGCATGCCGTGGGTGGCCCGCTTGCCTGGTGCACACCGGGTGCCACAATGCCGTGATGCAGCAGCGCCAGACAGGGCTCGCCTGGAGCGTGATCCTGCGCAAGCGAGTACGCCTACTCCGCCGCCAGCGCCCGCCCGCCCGGCACCAGCCCATACAGCGCATACCGCTCGCT
>CAXSEK010000250.1:0-5077 GCA_964235625.1 uncultured Acetobacteraceae bacterium | reverse complement strand
CAAGCGCAGGGCATCCGCCTCGATGGCGGGCGGGTCGTTGCCCTCGCCCAGGTGCCAGGTGCCCTGGCCGAGCAGCGGGACGGTGGCGCCGTCGGGGAAGCGGACCAGCTTCACGCAGGGCCACCTTGGGCTTGACGCAGGATGGCGGGCAGCTCGTCGAAGGAGCGGATCAGCACGGCGCCGGCGGCGCGCAAGGCGGGGTCGTCGCCATGAGGGGCGAGGCCGACGCAGGCCATGCCGGCAGCGCGGGCGGCTTGGGCGCCGGGCACGCTGTCCTCGATGACCAGGCATGCGGCGGGGGGCACGCCTTCGGCCGCGGCGGCGTGCAGAAACAGGTCGGGCGCCGGCTTGCCGGCCCGCACGTCCCGCGCGCTATGGGTGCGGCCGTGCACCAGGTCCACCATGGCCACCCGCTCGAACTTCACGGCCATCTCCTCATGCGACGAGTTGGAGGCGATGCGATACGGCAGCCCGAGTGCGGTGGTCGCGCGCAAGGCCTCGTGCGCGCCGGGCATGGCGGCAACCTCGGCCAGCGTCGCGATCAGCTTGTCGCGCAGCTGCCCGACCCAGCCGGATGGTACGGGGTGGCCAAGGCGCGGCTCGATGATCGGCGGGATGTCCGACAGGCGGCGCCCGACGAAGGCGACCATGCTCTCCTCGAGGGTCATGGGCAGGCCCAGCGCTGTGACCTCCGCCGCGACCAGGCGGTTGGAGGGGCCTTCGCTGTCCACCAGCACGCCGTCGCAGTCGAAGATCACCAACCGCAACGGCTTGGGGGTCATTCCGCGAGCTCGCGCGCGGGAACGGCGGCAGGGGAGGGGGCTTGCTGGCCGGCGCGGGCGTGCGGGCAGTCGCGGTGCTGGGCGGGGCAGGTGCGGCCGCCAGCCCAGCTGCACAGGCCGTGCCCGCGGGCACGGCTGCCGCGCACCAGGTCCGCCAGGCTCTGGATGAACGCCGTGTCCGAGTTCTGGGCGGGGGCGCGGAAGTACCCGGGGACGCCCTTGTGCTCGGCGAACTCGCGGTATTCGACATCAAGTTCCACCAGCGTCTCGGAATGCTCGGACACGAAGGCGATCGGGACGACCAGCACGGCGGTCTTGTCCTCGGCGGCCTTGTCGATCGCCTGCTCGGCGCTCGGCTCCAGCCATTTCTGCGGCGTGGCGCGCGACTGATAGCAGACCGACCAGTCCAGACCCGGGATCGCTAGCGCGCGGACCGTGGCGGCGACGGTGCGCTCAACCTGGAACTGGTAGGGATCGCCCCGCTTGACGATCGTCTCCGGCAGGCCGTGGGCGGAGAACAGGATGCGTAGCGGCACCTTGCCGTCCAGTTCGGCCAATGCTTTGTCATAGGCGCGGCGGACGCCTTCTGCCGTGGCGGAGATGTAGCCAGGATCGGCGTGGTAGCAGCACAGCGTCGTCACAGGGGTCACGAGATCGGCCTTGGCGGCAGCCTCGCGCCAGGCGCTCAGTGAGGAGCCGGTCGTGGTGGTGGAGTATTGCGGATAGAGCGGCAGCAGCACCACCTCGTCCGGACCCCAATCGCGCACGTCACGGGCCACGGCGTCACTGAACGGGTGCCAGTAGCGCATAGCCACGAAGCAGCGCACGTCGAACTCCGGCAGTTCCACCTCGAGCGCGCGGGCCTGCTCCTGCGTCAGCCGCAGCAGGGGGGAGCCGCCGCCGAGTATCTGGTAGTTGGCAGTGGCCGGCTTGGTGCGTGCGTAGGCGATGATGCGGGCGAGCAGGGGCCGGATGAAGAACGGCACGCGCAGGATCGCCGGGTCGCGGAACAGGTTGACCAGGAACGGGCGCACCGCCGCCGGGGTATCTGGGCCGCCCAGGTTGAACAGCACGACGGCGAGGCGGGGTCTTTGCATACCGCCCGACGTGGACAGTGATCCAGCGGCGTCAAGCACGGCGGACGGCCTCCACGAGGGCTGTGACATGCTCCGGCGGCGTTTGCGGGACGATGCCGTGGCCCAGATTGAAGATCGCAGGGCGGCCGCGCCAGGCGTCGAGCACAGTACGCACGCCGGCCTGCAGGTGCTCGCCGCCGGCAACCAGCGCGAGCGGGTCGAGATTACCCTGCACCGCGACGGTGGCTGGGACCGCCGCGGCGGCGATGGCCGGGTCCACGGCGGTATCGATGCCCACGCATTGAACGCCTGTGGACACCGTGTATTCGGCCAGCAAGGACCCGGCCAGACGGGGAAAGCCGATGACCGGGAGGTTCGGCCGTTTGTCGCGCAGAAACGCCACGATGCGCCGGGTCGGCTCGATCACGTAGCGGCGGAACATTGCCGCGGTGAGCACGCCGGCCCAGGAGTCGAACAGCATCACCACGTCCGCCCCCGCTTCCGCCTGGAGCAGCAGGTAGTTGCCGGTCTCCTGCACCAGCAGCTCGATCAGCGCATCGAACGTGGTCGGGTCCTGGGAGGCGAGCAGACGGGCGGCCGCGAACTCCTTCGAGCCGTGCCCTTCGACCATGTAGGACGCGACCGTCCACGGGCTGCCGGCGAATCCGATCAGGGTGCATTCCCTCGGCAGCGCCGCCCGGATACGGCTGACCGCCTCCAGCACGGGCGCTACCGCGTTCGGCACCCGCCCCGGGTCAAGCTTGGCCAGTGCCGCGCCATCGCGGATCGGGTCAAGCAAGGGGCCCTCACCCTCGGCGTAGCGCAGATCCTGGCCGAGCGCCCAGCATAGCAACGGCAGGTCGCTAAAAAGGATCGAAGCGTCAAATCCATAGCGGCGGATCGGCTGCAGCGTCACCTCCGCGGCCAGTGCCGGGTTGAGGCAGAGGTCCAGCATACCGCCCGCCTGGGCCCGCACCGCTCGATATTCTGGCAGATAGCGGCCGGCTTGGCGCATCAGCCAGACGGGCGGTGGCCAGACGGCCTCACCACCGAGGGTGCGGAGCAGGGACGGGGTCACGCTTCCCTCTATAATAGAAAGAAGACTCTTAGATAGAGAGTGGAAGCAAGATGGGCCTGTGGATGACGGGGCTTAACGCTCTCCCGGCGCGGATGCGCGAGCTATCCACAGTAGCACGGCTCGCTAAGCCTTTGAGCGCGGCGCCGCATTCCGGGTTGTTCCAGTTAGGCGGAGCCTGCGCCGGTAACAGTCCCGTGAGGACGACCCCGTACACGTTTTCCCCCCTCGCCAGGAGGGCGGGCCGGTGGCCTTTGGTGACCGGGACTTATCCCCAGGTTACACGCAATGCCCACCGAACGGTTGAACCTGCACCTCGTCTCGGACGCCACCGGCGAGACACTTAACTCTATCGCGCGCGCGACCGTCTCGCAGTTCGAGCGGATCTCCATCGTGTACCACCGATGGAGCCTGGTCCGGACACGGTTCCAGTTGCATCGGGTGCTGGAAGGCATCGAGGCCGAGCCAGGCCCGGTGCTGTCCACCCTGCTGGACACGGGGTTGCGGGAGGATCTGGCGCGCATCTGCGGCCGGCTCGAACTGCCGGTGGTCAACGTGCTGGACCCGGTGATCGGCATGTTGCAGGAGCAGATCGGCGAGCAGGCCGCCTCCCGCCCCGGGCGGCAATACGTGCTGGACGCGGACTATTTCCGCCGCATCGACGCGATGCATTTCGTGCTCGCGCATGATGACGGGCAATCCCAGGTGGGAATCGCGGAGGCCGACGTGATCCTGGTCGGCGTGTCCCGCTCGTCCAAGACGCCGACGTCGTTCTACCTGGCCAACCGGGGGGTGAAGGCGGCCAACGTGCCGCTGGTCCCGGGCCTGCCGGACCCGCCGGGCCTGGCCGAGCCGCGCTGCCCCGTGATCGGGCTGACGCTGGACCCGCAGGCGCTGATCGAGATCCGCCGGCACCGGTTGCGCATGATCGCGCATGGCGGGCCGATCCGGCAGGACACCAACGAATACGTGGATGCGGACACGGTGAAGGATGAGCTTCTCTGGGCGCGGCGAATCTGCAACCGCCGCGGCTGGCCGGTGATCGACGTGACCCGGCGCTCGATCGAGGAGACGGCGGCGACAGTGCTGCAGCTGATGGAGGCGTGGCACAACCGGCAGAAGCACGGCGCTACCCCGGCGTGATACTGCTGCTGGCCAGTGGGTCCCCGGCCCGGCGGGCGTTGCTGGCCGGGGCTGGGCTGGCCTTCGCGGTGGCGGCGCCAGTTGTCGAGGAGGGCGTGATCAAAGCCGCGATGCGCGCAGAGGGGGAGACTGCCGAGGAGACGGCGCTGGCCCTGGCGGACGCCAAGGCGGCGAGCATCACCGATCCGGACGCGCTGGTGATCGGGGCGGACCAGATCCTGGTCTGCGACGGCGAGTGGTTCGACAAGCCGACGGACCTGGCGGTGGCGCAGGCCCATCTGCTGCGGCTGCGGGGACGGACGCACGAGCTGATGACGGCGGTGACGTGCTGGCAAGGCGGAATGCGCCTGTGGTGGCACGTGGCCCGCCCGGCGTTGATGATGCGGGCGTTCTCCGACGCGTTTCTCGACGCATACCTGGCCACAGAGGGCGATGCGTTGCTGGACTGCGTCGGCGCCTACCGGTTCGAGGGGCGCGGCGTGCAACTGTTCGAGCGGGTGGAGGGGGAGCAGTCGGCCGTCCTGGGCCTGCCCCTGCTGCCCCTGCTGGCGTTTTTGCGGGAGGCCGGCTGCATCCTGGCCTGATTACTGTGCGATCTTGCACTCCGTGCCGGCGGGGAAGGCGGTCGCAGCCGGGACGGTGGCGAGCACCTCGTACCAGGCATGCGGCGCGTCGAGCTGGGCGAATGGCTTGACCCGAACGATGATGAGGTCGTGCACGACCATGTGGTCACTGGCACGGAACTGGCCGCCATGGGCGAACATGTCGTTAAAGCTGTGGCCGTCCAGGGCGTGAACTACGGCGTCCACGTCAATGGTGCCGGCGGTGCGGACCGCGGTCAGCCACTGGGTGGTCGCGGAGTAGTCGGCGGCCTGGGCGGCGGTCGGGCGGAGGCCGTCATGGCTGGCGGCGAACCGGTCCGACCAGGTGCGGGCGGCCGGGTCCTGGTTCCAATACCAGGCCTCGGCGGCGATGACGCCGGCATAGCCGTCCTTGACCCG
>CAXSEK010000249.1:0-5107 GCA_964235625.1 uncultured Acetobacteraceae bacterium | reverse complement strand
CTGCGGCAGGCGCTCGGCCCCTGGGCGGTCAGCGGCCCGGCGGTGCATGCCGGGCTGCACGCCCTGGCCGACGCCGCGTGGCGCGACACCGTGGCCGAGCGCCTCGCCCGGGACGCAGCGCGGCTGGACGCGTTGCTGGCCCGGGCGGGATGCGAGGTGATCGGCGGCACGCGGCTGTTCCGCCTGGTGCGGCATGGGGGCGCGGAGGCGCTGGCGAACCGGCTGGCGGAAGCGGGGATCCTGGTGCGGCGCTTCGAGGGCCGGCCGGGACTCTTGCGGTTCGGCCTACCCGGCGAATGGTTCCGGCTGGAGGCGGCGCTCCAGCGTACGCGACAAGCGTAGGGCGGATAAGCAAAAACGTCATCCGCCGACGCGGCATGGGCCGCGGCGGATGGCGCAAGGGCTTATCCGCCCTACAACTGTCGTGGCGGGCCATTACGCCCGGTCGATCCGGGCCGCGTAGCAGCCGCGCTTGGCGTAGTGCGCGTGCAGGTAGGCCGCGTCCGGGTTGGCGAAGAACTGCTCGATCAGCTCGTCCAGTCCGCCTCCGTCCACCACGTCCGCATCGATCATCTGGTGCCCGGCGTCGAACGCCCGCAGCGAGATCAGCCGGCACCGCAGCGACTCCGGCACCTCGCCCGTGGTCCGCGTCTCGGCGCCACCCTCGCGCACATACACCGCGTGGCTGGCGCGGTAGGGCGTGTTCGCCGGCTGGTGTTTGTAATGCACCAGCAGCAGCGACTCCCCCGGTTCTGCGTCACTGAGCGCGATGCGGTCGGGGAAGCCGGGCTTGCCCGTGGCGATGCAGCGCCGGGCGCCGTGCTTAGCGAGGTCGTCGTCGGACAGGCCGAACAGAGAGCGGAATGGCTCGGCGGACAGGCCGGTGATCTGGAAGCTCATGCTGGATCTCCGTTGTGGATGCCGCACTCTCGGCCGCGGGCATGCGGCGGGCACTCCGGTTCTTGCGGTGCAATCAACGGAAGTCGCGCGTGGGCACCTTGATGTGGCCGTTGGTGAACTGGCCGTCCGGCGAATAGATGTCCCGCGTGCGCCAGCTCGCCGCCGCCACCTGCTCCCGCGAGTCGGCGCTGCCGGGATGGGTGGCACCGTCGCCCCGCCCCCGTTCGATTGGGAATGGCGCCGACCGGTTGCCGACCGACCGCAGCTCCTGCGACATGTCGGTGAGGTGTTCGACCACGACGTGGATCACCGTGCCCTCCCGCTGCACCCGGCCACGGCAGGCGATCATGCCGGCGGACAGTACGAGCCTGCGCTGCTTTTCGAACAAGCTGGGCCAGAGCACCAAGTTGGCGATCCCCGTCTCGTCCTCGATGGTGATGAACATGATGCCCTTGGCGCTGCCCGGCTTCTGCCGCACCAGCACGATCCCGGGCACGGTGACGCGCCGCCCCTCCCGCGTGGACGCGAGCGAGGCGCAGCTGACCATGCCGCGGGCCCGCAGCTCCCGCCGCAGGAAGGTAACGGGATGGCGCCGCAAGGTGAGGCCGGTGGCCTGATAGTCCTCCACCACCTCGCGGCCCTCGGTCATGGGAGGGAGGGTGACGGCGGGTTCGGCCGAGAGCCTCTTCTCCCCCTCCCCTTGAGGGAGGGGGCCGGGAGGGGTGCAGCGCGCACCGGATCGGCCCGTCTCCACGCGACTCGGAAGGTTCACGGCGGATCCCACCCTTCCCTCAAGGGGAGGGGAGTAGCCTGTGCACAACGCCAGCAACGGCAGCGGCGGCTCGCCCAGCCCGCGGATCGCCCACAGCGCCGCGCGCCGGTCGGCACCCAGGCCGGTGAACCCATCCGCCTCCGCCAGCCGTTCCAGCGCTGCCACCGGGACCGCGGCCCGGCGCCACACATCCGCCACCGAGCCATACCCGGCACCGCGCGCCCCGATCACCGCCGCCGCATGCACCTCCGCGAGGCCCTTGGCCATGCATAGGCCCATCCGAACCGCCATCAACCGGCCATCCGTGTCCTCCAGCGTGCAATCCCACACGCTCGCGTTCACGCAGACTGGCCGCACTTCTACACCGTGCTCCCGCGCGTCCCGCACCACCTGCGCCGGGGCGTAGAAGCCCATCGGCTGCGCGTTCAGCAGGGCAGCGCAGAATACGTCCGGATGGTGGCACTTCATCCAGGAGCTGGCATAGGCGATCAGTGCGAACGAGGCCGCGTGGCTCTCCGGGAAGCCGTAGGAGCCGAAGCCCTCGATCTGCTTGAACGTGCGCTCGGCGAACTCGGCGGTGTAGCCACGGTCCACCATGCCGTTGATCATCTTGTCGCGGAACGGGGAGACGCCGCCGGTCTTCTTGAACGTGGCCATCGCGCGTCGCAACTGGTCCGCCTCGCCCGGCGTGAACCCGGCGCACACGATCGCCACTTGCATCGCCTGTTCCTGGAACAGCGGCACGCCCAAGGTCTTTCCTAAGACCTTCTCCAGCCGCGCATCCGGGTAGTCCGGCTTCTCCAGCCCGGCACGGCGGCGCAGATAGGGGTGCACCATGTCCCCCTGGATCGGGCCGGGACGCACCACCGCCACCTGAATCGTCAGATCATACAACTTGGCAGGCTTGTGCCGCGGCAACATGGACATCTGCGCCCGGCTCTCGATCTGGAACGTGCCAAGCGTGTCCGCCTTCTGGATCATCGCATAGGTGAGTTTGTCGTCCTGCGGGATGCTCGCGATGTCGTGCCGGATGCCACGATGCTGCTCCAACAGGTCGAACGCGCGGCGCATGCAGCCGAGCATGCCCAGGCCGAGGATGTCGACCTTCATGAATTTCAGGATGTCGATGTCGTCCTTGTCCCACTCGATCACCTGGCGGTCCTTCATCGAAGCCGGCTCGATCGGCACCAGGTCCGCCAGAGCGTCCTGCGTCAACACGAAGCCGCCGGGGTGTTGCGACAGGTGCCGCGGATGGCCGATCAGTTCCCGCGCGATCTCGAGCGTGAGGCGTAGCCTACGGTCGGCGAGGTTGAGGTTGAGCTGGTCGGCGTGCTTCTCCTCCACCCCGTCCTCCGACCAGCCCCAGACCTGGGATGCCAGCGCCGCCGTCACATCCTCGCTCAGACCCACCACCTTGCCCACCTCGCGCACCGCGCCGCGGGAGCGGTAGCGCACCACGGTGGCACACAGGGCGGCGCGGTGCCTGCCGTAATGCTCGTAGATCCACTGGATGATCTCCTCCCGCCGCTCGTGCTCGAAATCGACGTCGATGTCGGGCGGCTCGTGCCGTTCGGCGGAGACGAATCGCTCGAACAGCAGGCTGCTCTCCACGGGATTGATGGCGGTGATGCCGAGCACGTAGCAGACGGCGGAGTTGGCGGCCGAGCCGCGCCCCTGGCATAGGATGCCCATACGCTTGGCCTGCCGTACGATCGTGTTCACGGTCAGGAAGTATGGCGCGTAGTTCAGTTGGCCGATCAGCGCCAATTCGTGGCGAAGCTGCTGCAGCACGTCCGGCTGTGCGCCACCCGGGTAGCGGTTGGGCAGGCTGGACCAAGTGTGCCGCTCCAGCGCCTGCTGCGCCGTCTCGCCGGGCAGTTCGGTCTCGTTCGGGTATTGGTAGCGGAGTTCGGCCAGCGAGAAGCGGCACCGCTCGGCGATCTTCGCCGTTCTTGCGAGGGCTTCGGGGTAGGCGGCGAACAGCCGGGCCATCTCGGCCGGCGCGCGCAGATGGCGGTCGGCAAACCGCTCCAACCGGTGGCCGGCGGCGTCGATGGTGCAGCCTTCGCGGATGCAGGCCATCACGTCCTGCAAGATGCGGCGGTCGGGCGCGTGATACAGGACGTCCCCGGTGACCACGGTGGCAACGCGGGCGGCCTGGGCGCGGTCGGCAAGCTGGCGCAGCCGCACCGCATCGCCGGGCCGCCGGCGCAGGGTAAGGGCGACATGGGCGCGGTCGGCAAAGCTGGCGCGCAGGCGGTGCAGGTCCACCTCGGTGGCCCCATCATCCTCGCCGGGCAGCAGGATGGCGAGCAGCCCGTCCTGGTGCGCTTGGACGTCGGACCAATCTAGCACGCAGGCGCCTTTGCCACCCCGCTCCTTCCCCGCCGTCAGCAACCGGCAGAGGCGGGAATAGGCCGCGCGATCGGTCGGGTAGACCAGGAGGGAGGTGCCGTCCCGCAGATCCAGCCGGCAGCCGACGATCAGCCGCATTCCCGCCTCCTCCGCCCGGCCGTGCGCGCGCAGCACCCCGGCCAGCGTGTTGCGGTCGGTGATGGCGACCGCCTCATGCCCGAGCAGCTTGGCGGCGCCGATCAACTCCTCCACATGGCTGGCACCGCGCAGGAAGGAGTAGTTGGTGGTGACCTGCAGCTCGGCGTAGCGTGGGATGGCGGCTGGCTGTGGTTCGCATCCCTGGCGACCGCGAGGGAAATCCAGGACGTCCGCGGATCGTTCAGCCACGCGCTTTAGCGGAGCGCGCTAGAGATGTACCACTTGCAGCCCGAGATGGCGCTCCATGTGGTCGAAGTCACGGTCATCGTGCAACAACGGAAAGCCGTGGTCGAGGCAGAATGTCCCGATCACCATGTCTGCCGCCTTGCGGATCGTGATCCCACGTTGCCGGAGGTGCCGATAGTTCTTCGCAGCCCGGATGGCCGCGTCCGGGTCCAACATGGGAAGGACGTCGTATGCACGCAGCAATCGCTCGACGAAGGAGGCACGCTTGTCTGTCACACCTTGCAGGATTTCCAGCAGGACGATGTCCCCGACCACAATCCGTTCTTGGGAGAACGCTTGTCTGAGACGGCCGACAGCCGGTGTTGCATGATCTCGAAGGTGGCCGATCCAGACCGAGGAGTCGACGACGATCAGGAGGTACGGCCCTCACGCATGCTATCGAGATCCCCGTCCCACCCGATCCCCGCCAGGAGCTCGCCTGCAATCCTCTGCTTGTCGAGCAGGCCTTGTTGCACGCGGCGCAATGCCTCGGCCACCGTAGCCTCCGTCGTAGACTGGCCGGTAAGGGCCATTGCATCGGCCAAGAGCTTCTCGTCGATGTCGATTGTGGTAAGCATGATGTCCTTGTCCGCTGTACAGCTAATACTAGCGAGCGTGGCTGTATCCTCCAAGCACGGCAATCAAAACACCCCATGG
>CAXSEK010000248.1:0-5127 GCA_964235625.1 uncultured Acetobacteraceae bacterium | reverse complement strand
CGCGTGCTGTCGTTCGACATGGGCGGCACCACGGCCAAGATCTGCCTGATCGACGATGGCGAGCCGCAGACCTCCCGCGCGTTCGAGGTGGCACGCATCGGGCGGTTCAAGCGCGGCTCCGGCCTGCCCCTGCGCATCCCCGTGATCGAGATGGTGGAGATCGGCGCCGGCGGCGGCAGCCTGGCGCACCTGGACACGCTCGGCCGTATCGCGGTCGGGCCTGAGTCGGCGGGTGCCATGCCCGGCCCCGCATGCTACGGCCGCGGCGGCACCCAGCCCGCGGTGACGGACGCGAACCTGGTGCTCGGCCGCTACGACCCGGCGCGCTTTGCCGGCGGCACGATGGCGCTGGACACGGCGGCGGCGGGTGCCGCGCTGGACCGCGCGGTGGGTCAGGCGCTCGGCGTGGACAGCGGGGCCGCCGCCGGCGGCGTGGTGGAGATGGTGGACGAGACCATGGCCAACGCCGCGCGCATCCATGCCATCGAGAGTGGCAAGACCTTCGCCGGCCGCACCGTGATCGCGTTCGGCGGTGGTGGCCCGGTGCATGCCTGCCGCGTCGCGGAGAAGATCGGTGCCGACCGCATCATCGTCCCGCCCGGCGCCGGGGTGGGCAGTGCCATCGGCTTCCTGCGCGCGCCGGTCGGCTACGAGGTGGTGCGCAGCCGCTACGCCCGGCTCGGCCGGTTCGACGGCGCGGCGGCGGACGAGCTGTTGGCCGCGATGGCGGCCGACGCCGCCGCGGTTGTGGAGCCGGGCCGCTTCGGCGCGCCCACCCGGATCACGCGCACCGCCTTCATGCGCTATGTCGGCCAGGGGCACGAGATCCCGGTGCGGCTGGCGGATGGCAAGCTCGACGCCACGGCCATGCGCGTCGCGTTCGATGCGGCGTATGCCCGCTTCTACGACCGCCCGGTGCCCGGCTCGGACGTGGAGGTGATGAGCTACGCCGTTTCCGTCGCGACCGAAGTGGCGGTGCAGGTTGACCCGGCCCCCCCAACCCGCGCGCCCGAGCCGCCGCGTAGCCAGGCCGTGCGGGATCCGGTGAGCGGCGAGGTCACCGCCTGGCCGGTGCACGACCGCGCCGCCATGCCGCCGGGCACCGTGGTGCCGGGCCCGGCGATCATCGCGGAGGATGAGACCTCCACCCTGGTCGGCGCCGCTTGGTCCGCCGCGGTGGACGTGAACGGGCTGATCGTGCTGACGCGGGCTCCGTAGTCCTTCTCCCTCTCCCACTGGGAGAGGGCCGGGGTGAGGGGACAGGATCCCGTCACTGCTGGACAATACGTGCGCGGACGGCCCTCACCCCTGCCCTCTCCCGTGAAGGACGGGAGAGGGAGCGCCTGCCGGCAAACCATCCCCCTGTTCCACATCTATCCACAGGCCATTTCCTGCACGGGCTCGCGCGACTCGGTTATGCTCCGCTCCCCATGAACAGTTTCGACACCCCCCTTCTCGGCCTCTCGCAGCGGATGCCACCGTCCAACACCCAGGCGGAGCAGGCGCTGCTCGGGGCGTTGCTCGCCAACAACAAGGCGTTCGAGCGCGTCGCGGAGTTCCTGGCACCGGAGCATTTTGCCGACGCCATCCACGGCCGCATCTTCGCCGCCATCCACCGCCGGGTGAACAACGGCCAGCTGGCCGATGCGATCACCCTGCGGGCGGAGTTCGAGCATACCGGCGTGCTGGAGGAGGTGGGGGGCACCGCCTATCTCAGCCAGTTGCTGACCGCGATGGTGGGCATCATCAACGCCGGCGAGTACGGCCGCGCCATCCACGACGCCTGGCTGCGCCGCGAGCTGATCGAGGTCGGCGAGGAGGTCGTCAACAACGCGTTCGGCGCCGACGCGGAGCTGGACGGCAAGCAGCAGGTAGAGGCGGCCGAGCAGCGCCTGTTCGAGATCGCGGACAAGGGCGCGGCGGGCAGCACCGGCTTGGTCATCTTCGAGAAGGCACTGACGGCCGCCATCCAGGGGGCCGAGCGCGCCTTCCACCGCTCGGGCCACGTGTCTGGCCTGTCCACGGGGCTGCGCGACCTGGACAAGAAGATGGGCGGGCTGCACCCGTCGGACCTGTTGATCATCGCCGGGCGGCCCGGCATGGGGAAATCGGCGCTCGCGACCAAGATTGCGTTCGGCGCGGCCCGGGCCCTCCTGGCCGAGAGTCGCGCTGCCGACGGGACCGAGCAGGTGCCGAAGGGATCGGTCGCACTGTTCACGCTCGAGATGAGCGCCGAGCAGCTTGCACTCCGCCTGCTCGCCGAGGAGGCTCGGGTATCCGCTGACCGCATTCGCCGTGGCGAGATCGCGCAACGCGACTTCGATCGCTTCGTACAGGTCAGCCGGGAGATCGCCGGGCTGCCGCTGCATATCGACGAGACGCCGGGTATCTCGGTCTCGGCACTGCGCACGCGCTGCCGCCGGTTGAAGCGCACGGCGGGGCTCAGCCTGGTGATCGTGGACTATCTGCAGCTGATGCGCCCGTCCGCCGGCACCAAGCCGGAGAGCCGGGTGCTGGAGATCAGCCAATTCACCCAGGGGCTGAAGGCCATCGCCAAGGAGATGGCGATCCCGGTCATCGCGCTGTCCCAGCTCTCCCGCGCCGTGGAGCAGCGCGAGGACAAACGGCCACAGCTCTCGGATCTGCGCGAGTCGGGCACGATCGAGCAGGATGCCGATTGTGTGATGTTCGTCTACCGCGACGAATACTATCTGCAGCAGCGCGGCCCGAAGCAGTCCCACTTCGAGTCGGACGACAAGTTCAATAGCGCGATGGACAAGTGGCAGCAGGACATGGAGCGGGTCCACAACCGCGCAGAACTGCTGATCGAGAAACAGCGTCACGGCCCGACTGGCAAAATCGATCTACTGTTCGAGGGCGAGTTCACCCGGTTCGCGGATCTAGACCTGGCCCATAACGAACCTTGAGGCTAACTCCGGCCTAGCCAACCATCCACAGATGCAGGGCGAAGCAGCTGCCGATTGCAAGACCCGCCTCCAAGGTGAGGATCAGGAGGTCGCCAAGGGTGATTTTGCCGACAGTCGCGCGGGCAGGTCGGGTCGTGTTGGTCATCGTAAATCG
This sequence comes from uncultured Acetobacteraceae bacterium, assembly GCA_964235625.1. GTDB lineage: Bacteria > Pseudomonadota > Alphaproteobacteria > Acetobacterales > Acetobacteraceae > LMUY01. The sequence continues at coordinate 2,046 of CAXSEK010000248.1, read as the reverse complement.
TCCTTCGTAGCGCGGGCAGTGCGCCCGGATGCCGTATGGACGGTTTGCGAGCTGCCAAGAACACGCAGGATGACCGTATCATTCATGCGCGTTGGACATAGGTTGCGCTGCTAGGTAAGGACGCTGGCGATTAGCCCGGGCGGTAGTCCAGGCGATTGGCCATCCAGGCGTGCAGCGCCAGTTGGGCCGGCGCGTCGGCGGCGACGGCGGCCATGCTGGCGTTGGCGGCGGGGGCGGGCAGCGCGCGAACGCCCAGGGCCGCCGCCGCTGACTGCACCGCGACGCTGCTTGCCGCCTGTGCCGCCGCCCGCCGCCATAGCGCTACGATCGAGGCGGGGGTCAGCTGTGGCAGGACCATGGCGATGTCCAGGTCCGAGGCGGCGGCCGTGGCGAACCAGGCCCGGCGCAACGCCCGGTCGCCCCCGCGCTGGGCCAGCAGCTCGGACACAGTCGGGACATCGGTGAACGCCGGGTCACGCTGGCGATTGCCGGCCTCGTCCACGCAGCCGAAGGAGCAGAGTGGCAGCGCCCCAGCACTGGCGAGCGTCTGGAGCAACTCGCGCACGCCCCGCCCACGCAGGCACACCGCGTCCACCTGGCCCTGCACCAACGCCGCAGCCGCGGCCCCGTCCGACAGGCCGAATACCGGCGACCATGCAACGCCCAGCAGGTCCAGCGCCAGCAGCGCCGGCAGGTCCGGGCTGTCCACACTGGCGGCGGCCAGCCGCACCGGCGTGCCACTCAGCGCCATCGCGGCCGGCACGCGGCTGACCACCAGGCCGGGCGTGACACCGGCCAGCGCGGGAACCCAATGCGCCGTGTCGAACCGCGCGCGCGGGTCCCCGACCAGCCAGGCCATCGCGGCCGAACCCGGCAGCAGCAGCGCGGTGCTGCCGTCCGGCGCGATACGGGCTTCGAAGACATTGGCGGCAGTCACGCCGTCGACCCCGCCCACCATATCTTTGCGCAATGCGGTGCCGGGGGGCAGTGCGTGGCCGAGCGCCGGGGTCAGCCAATCCGCCCAGGATCCAGCTGGTCCGCCGCCCGGGCCGCCTACCAGCAACGTCACCCCATCCGCGAACGGATTGGCCGGGAACGGGCTTGCGGGCGCGGGATTGGCGCGCAGCGGGCTACACAGGCCTCCGACTGCGGCGGCTGCAGCCGAACCGAGGAAAATGCGACGCGTGGACACTGTCTTCAAAGGGTTATGGTCCCTGGGTTGGAGTCCCTTGGGAAGGTGGTCCCGTGTCTTGGCCAGGCTGGAGTCCTAGCGGGGTTCGACCTCTGCGCCAACTCAGGCATCGTAGGCGACCACGGACTCGAACGGCACGCCCAGCTTGCCGCGGCCGGACAGGAACTTTAGCTCGATCAGGCAGGCGGCGCCCGGCACCTCCGCCCCCACCTCCTGCAGCAGCGCGATGCTGGCCGCGAGCGTGCCGCCAGTGGCCAGCAGGTCGTCCACCACCACCACCCGCTGGCCGGGCCGCACTGCGTCGGCCTGGATCTCCAGCCGGTCCGTGCCGTATTCCAGCGCGTAGTCGTGGCCGATCACGCGGCCCGGCAGCTTGCCGCGCTTGCGCAGCATCACGAAGCCGCAGCCTAGCTTCAGCGCAAGCGGGGCGGCGAGCAGGAAGCCGCGCGATTCGACCCCGGCGAGCAGGTCCGGCTGCCACCTTCGGACCAGGTTCGCCATCCGCCCCATCGCCACCTGCCAGGCATCCGGATGCCGCAGCAGGGTGGACACGTCGTAGAACAGGATGCCCGGCTTGGGGAAATCCGGGATGGCGGCGATGTGGTCCTTGAGGTCCATCGGGGTCTCCTCGCTGTCTGGCCGGGTGGCACGGCCGGTCCCTATAGCCGGGCCAGCTTCGTTGCGCTAACCCGGGCCCATGTCCCGCCCCTTTGCCGCCAGCCTGATGGGCATCGCCTTCATCGTCGCCTACGTCGCCGCCGCCGTCACCCTGCCGGACGTGCTGCCCGGGCACTGGCTCGTGCAGGCCGTGTACTTCCTGGTCGCCGGCGTGGTCTGGGTGTTTCCGATCCGCT
>CAXSEK010000247.1:0-5137 GCA_964235625.1 uncultured Acetobacteraceae bacterium | reverse complement strand
GGGCTATACCACCGTGTTTCTCGCTGCTCTATGCGCCCAATGAGCGGCTGCATGTTGGCAGCCGCAGTCACCTCAACGATAACCACTTCGCGAAGTTTGAGGTCAAGTGCAACGAAGTCAGGGCATGTCCCACCCTCGTTCAATTCGCGATCATAGGCAATATTGTATTGTGGTGCGAGAAAGACGTGCCCGTCCAAGGTCAGATACGTGGCGATGTCGTGTTCGTGGTCCGACATTGCACTTTGCTCCTGGTTTAAGAGGCCAGATTGGACAGTAGTCAGCTTCCAGTCGAGCGCCGCCTATGTTGCCCCCCGCTGGATCCGTCTATGGGCGCTCAATCGAACTTTCGGTTCTGCTGCTACCGACCCGCCTGTCCGGGAGCCTCTCTGCCGTTGCCGACGGCTCGCCGGCCACGCAGCGAAGCAGGGACGGGTCGACCGCGATGCCAGGGCCGGCCAGGGCGGCAACGATCTCCACCAGGGAGCGGAGCTCGCGCACGTCGCCGGGCAGTCGCGGGCCGACAGCCAGGCCAGCGCGTCAGGCGTGAAGCGGGCCGCCTGGTCGGCCCGGCGCAGGAACAGCGTCGCCAGCAGGGGAATGTCCTCCACCCGCTCGGCCAGAGCTGGGGTCCGCAGCACGATGCCCTTCAGCCGGTAAAACATATCCTCCCGGAACGCGCCGAAGGCTGCCATGGCTTCGAGATCGCGATGGGTCACCACCAGCTTACGGGCGATCGCCACGACTGACATGGCCGCTAATCAAGTGCCGTAAGTCTTGGACTTACGGCCCACATTGTGTCAGTCCGCAGCCGCAGGAAGGCTACTGAGACGCGACAGCCGGAACGGCTCGAGGTCTACCGTGCTGCGTCCGTTGTACACCAGCTCGGCCACCGCCTCGCCGATGGCGGCCGAGTGCTTGAAGCCGTGGCCCGAGCACGGCGACACCGCGATGATCCGTTCGCTGTCGGGGTGCCGATCGATAACGAAGCGGGAATCGGGCGTCACCGTATATAGGCAGGCTGCCGACCGGCCGGGCTCCGGGGACAGGCCACGAAGCCGATCGGCTACGTGAGTGGCGAACATGGTGGCCCGCTCCTCCGGTGAGACCGTGCGGGCTGCAGTGTCCGGATGGGTGGCGTCGACATATTGCTCGCTCGCCACCTTCACGACGCCCGAGCCGGGCTGGGCGGGGAAGCCGTAGAAGTAGTCCTCCGGACCGGTTCCATACATCCAGATGTAGGACGGGCAGGAGCCGGGGGTAAACGGCGTCTCGTCGGCCGTCGGGAACCAGTGCAGGGTCTGCCGCCGCGGCACCAGGATCGCGGTGAAGGCCGGGCCGAGCAGGTCCGCCGCCCAGGCGCCGGCGGCGACCACGACACGGTCCGCGGTCAGGCTCTCGCCTTCCATGTCGATGCGGACGCCTAAACCCTTGGGCTGCACCCGTAGGACGGTGCGTCCGGTCATGATGGTGGCGCCCAGCGTTCCGGCCCGGCTGAGCTGCGCGGCGATGCAGCGTTCGGGACGCACGTAGCCGCCGCCGGGCTCGAAGTAACCTTCCTCCTGCCGCAGCTTGAAAGCCGGGAAGCGCTTGGCGAGTGCGGCCGTGTCGAGCTGCTCGTGCGGGATGTCGTGGCGCGCCGCGGCGGCGACGGTGCGCTGCAAGAAATCCTGCTTGCCGTGATGGCCGGAGCGGACGCCTTGCGGCGCCATCATCAGGAAGCCGCAGGCGTCCAATAGCGCCTCACCGGTCTCGGCCTCAAGCTCCCGCCAGATCGCGTGCGAGCGCAGCACCAGTGGCACCAGCTCCTCGCCTTCGCCGACGGCGCACCGTGTGATCCGCGTCTCCCCGTGGCTCGACCCCAAATCGTGCGGCGGATGGTATCGGTCGATGCCGACCGCCCGGATGCCACGGCGGGCGAGTTGGTAGAGCGTGGCCGCGCCCATGGCGCCGAGCCCGATAACCGCAACGTCGGTTCGCATGGAGTAGGTCCTTCATTCTGCGCGTGGCTATGGGCCGCGTCCTGTGGAGGCCGAGCGGGCTGTGCCGCACCCGGGCCTCCGATCAGGATGGTGAGATCAGCCCGGACGACTGCAGGAACTCCTTGGCCACGGCAGCCACGGGCTTCTTCTCCAGGTCTACCTCGCCATTCAGGTGTGACACGACGCCGTCTTCCATCTTGGCCGACAGCCGGTTCAGCAATCCGGCTAGGTCGGGGTAACGATCGAGCGTGGCCTTCCGTGCTACCGGCGTCGAAGCGTAGAACGGGAAGAAGCTTCGGTCATCCTTCAGCACGGTGAGGTTGAGCGCGGGGATGCGGCCATCCAGCGCGAGCACCAACCCGACCAGGACCTGCTGGTCGCGCAGCGCCTGGTAGACCAGCCCGGTGTCCATGCGCACGACATTGGGCCGGCCGAACTCGAAGCCATACTCCTTCTCCAGCGGCGCAAGACCGTCGGGGCGACCGTAGAATTCGGCGTTGCAGGCGAACTTCATCGGAGGATTGGCGGCCTTCACCGCCTTGGCCAGGTCGGAGAGGCTGGCGATGCCGAGGGCCTTGGCGTCGTCGCCGCGCATCGCCAGGGCGTAGGTGCTGTTCACCTTGGACGGGTTGAGCCAGACCAGCCCTTTCGCGGCGTCCAGTTCTTTGACCTTCAGGTAGGTCTGCTCCGGCGTCAGCCGCTCCGTGATCTTGTTGAAGGTGATGAGCGAGGTGCCGGTGTATTCCCAGTAAACGTCGATCTGCCCGCTCTCCTGCGCCTGGCGAAGCGCCGCGGTGCCCAGGCCGGCGCGGGTGTCCACGGTGTAGCCGTTCGCGCGCAGGAACTGGCTGGTGATCTCGGCCATGAGCTGCTGCTCGGTATAGGCCTTGCCGCCGACGGTGATCGGCTTGTCCTGAGCGAAAGCCGGCCCAGCCAGAGGGGCGGCGGCCAGCAGGGTCAAAAGCGCGCGTCGGTTCATGGTATGCTCCTGGGGTTCGCGTCAGCGCAGCGGGTTCACGCCCCGCGGGATCAGCCAATACTGGGCCAGCCCCACGAGAAAATCGACGATCACGGCCAGCACCGCGGTAGGCACGGCGCCGGCCAGGAGCATCCCGGGCTCCATCAGGTCGATCCCGCTGAAGATCAGCTCGCCCAGGCCGCCGCCGCCCACCAGGAAGGCCAGGGGCACGGTGCCGATGTTGATGGCGAGCGCGGTGCGGATACCGGATGCGATGACGAAGGCGGCGTTGGGCAGCTGCACCTGGACCAGGATTCCGGCCGGGCTGAGGCCGATGCCGCGCGCGGCCTCGATCAGGTGTGGCGGCACTGCCCTGAGGCCGGCCACGGTGTTGATCACGATCGGTAGCAGAGTAAGGCAGAACAGCCCGAAGATGGCCGATCGCGCGCCGATGCCGAGGACGGTCATCGCCAGCGCCAGGATGGCCAGGGTGGGAATGGTGGTGCCGAGATTGAGCAACTGGCCGACGATTGCAGCGAACCAGCGGAACCGCCGCCGGGTCAGGAACACGCCCAGCGGGACGCCGGCCAGGATGGCAAGCCCGCCAGACACCGCAGCCAACTCGATATGCTGCGGCACGAGATAGACGATGTCGCCCTGATATTTAAGAATGGCGGGAACGAGGCCGCCGCGCTCCACCGCCATCCCCGCCACGAAGACGGCGGTGATCAAGCAGAACCGCAGGATGCCGCTCCATCGCGCCCGGTGCATCTAGGGCTGCCGGTATGTCGCGCCCAGCAGGTGTGTGATCCCCCGCTGGGTGATGTAGCCCTTGTACAAGCCCTCGTCGTCGACGCAGGCGAGCCAGGCGACGTCGTGGGTGAACATCATGGACACGGCGTCCCGAAGGTCGGCCTTCACGTTGATCAGGCCCGGCAGCGGGTCGTGGTGCTCGGCGACCATGCCGCGCTGGCCCTGCGCCGCCTCCAGCCGCACCATGCCGCGCGCCCGGCCCTGCGGTTCCACCATGACGACTGAGGCGTGGCCGTGCTGCTTCATCAGTTGGGCGGCGCGTTCCAGGCTGTCCTCGCCGCGGACGCTGGGCGGGTCCTGCATCATCGCCTGCGCGACCTTCACCAAATGGAGGCGCTTGAGGGTGCGGTCGCTGCCCACGAAATCGGCCACGAAGCTGTCGATGGGATGCGCCAGGATATTGTCCGGCGTGTCGCACTGCACCAGCTTGCCGCCGCGGAAGATGGCAATGCGGTCGGCCATCTTCACCGCCTCGTCGATGTCGTGGCTGACGAAGACGATGGTCTTGCGCAGGATCTGCTGCAGCCGCAGGAACTCGTCCTGGATCACGCTCCGGTTAATCGGGTCGATGGCGCCGAAGGGCTCGTCCATCAGCAGCACCGGCGGGTCCGCCGCCAGTGCCCGCGCCACGCCGACCCGTTGCTGCTGGCCGCCCGAAAGCTCCTTCGGGTAGCGCCGCAGGAAGACCGCGGGGTCGAGGTTGACCATCTCGAGCAACTCCACGGCCCGGCGCCTGATGCGCGTTCGGTCCCACCCCAGCATGCGCGGCACGATGCCGATGTTGCCCTCGACCGTCTTGTTGGGAAACAGCCCGATCTGCTGGATGACGTAGCCGATGGAGCGGCGCAGGGTAACGTCGTTCAGGCCCGCGACGTCCTTGCCGTCGACGAAGACCTTGCCGGCCGATGGCGGGATCAACCGGTTGATCATTTTCATCGTCGTCGTCTTGCCGCAGCCGGACGGACCCAGGAACACGCAGATCTCGCCCTCCTGCACCTCCAGGTCGATGCCGTCCACGGCGGTGATGGCGCCGAACACCTTGGTCAGACGCTCAAGCCGGATCACGATGTGTCCTCACGGGCGCAGGCCGGGCGACGTGATCTGGCGTTGGACGAACAGCAGCGCGACGTCAACGACGATGGCCAGGGCGCTGATGGTGATGGCGCCCGTCAGAAGTTGGTCGACATCGGTGGAGGAGATGCCGCGCGAGATGAAGGTGCCGAGGCCGCCGGCGCCGATATAGGTCGCGATGGCCGCGATCCCGATGGTGAGTGCCGCAGCGTTGCGAACCCCGCTGAGGATGACCGGGAGCGCCAGCGGCAGCTCGACGTTCCACAGTCGCTGCAGCACCGTCATGCCCATTCCGCGCGCCGCCTCCCGCAGCGCG
>CAXSEK010000246.1:0-5138 GCA_964235625.1 uncultured Acetobacteraceae bacterium | reverse complement strand
TGCGCACCAGGTGGGTGAGCGGGCCGCGGGTCAGCTCCAGCACGTGGCGGTCCAGTTCAGTCTCCTCGCCGCGCATGTCCAGCGTGATCTTCTTGCCGACTTCGCCCGCCAGATCCCGCACGAGCCGGGGAAAGGTGCTCCAGGCATGGCGGATGGGCTGCATGCGCGTTTTCATCACCCCCTCCTGCAGGTCCGAGGTCAGGTGGGAGAGGCGCTGCAGCGGCGCATTGAAGCGGCTGTCCCCGCCGGTGCGCGCCACCTGGAGCAGCTGGTTGCGGGTCAGCACCAACTCACTGACCAGGGTCATGAGGCCTTCGATCGCGGCGACGTTGACCCGGATCGTCTGCGCGGCCTGGGCTACCGCTGCATCGTCGCCGGTGGTGTCATCGGTCACGGGCGGCGGCGGGTCGAGTTCCGCTGCCACGGCGTCCGGGCTGGTCAGGGCGGCGCGGAGCGTGACCAGGAGGGGGCTATCGTCGCCGGGCGCCTCGGCGCCGTCCATGGCGATGGCGGTGACGATCGTCTTCATCCGGTCCACGGCGGCGAACACCGTGGTGATCAGCTCGGGCGTGGCCTGGCGCACGCCGTCCCGCAGCGCGCAAAGCAGGTCCTCCGCGGCATGCGCAACCGTCTCGAGGCGGGGGAGGCTCAGGAACCCGCAGGTTCCCTTGATGGTGTGCACGGCACGAAACACGACGGCCAGCGTGGCACCGTCGCCGGGCGCACGCTCGAGTTTGAGCAGCGACGCATCGAGCGCGGCGAGGGCCTCCGCCGTCTCAGCCAGGAATTCCGTCAGCAGTTCGTCCATCGGCACGCTCCGGTGATGGCCGGAGCATGCAATGGAGAGCCGAACAACTCGTTAAGGCCGGCGACTATGGCGGGGCGAGAAGAAGGCGGGGAGCACCGCCCTGGCCGTCGGCAGCGAGGAGGAAAGACAGGCGGAGCCCGGCCGCGCGGACCAGCCGGGCGGTCAGCGGCATCTGGATCGTGCGCGGCTCGCTGGGAAACGCTGCCGGCGGATCCAGCAGGACCGCCGCCAGCCCGGAAGTCCAGCGCACCGACGGGCCATTGACCGCAAGGATAATGCCCTCTCTGGGATCCCCTGCCAGCGCCACTTGGCCGCCGCCTGGCAGTGCCTCGGCGCCGAGCAACAGGAGGTTGAGAAGGATGCGGGCGACCTCCCCGTCGAACGTGATATCAGCCAAGCCGGCGAGATCGGCCTTAACGCGGGGCGGCAACCCGGCCGCCAATTCACCAAGCCGGGTCCGGCCCATCGGTCCGCAGTCACCGGCCCAGGCCGCACGGAGCAGCTGCAAGCGGGCGACCAGAGCGCTGGCTGCCTCGCTGGCGATGGCAAGCGCCTCGGCCGCGTCCTCGGGACTGTCGATAGCCAATTCCAACGTCCCGGACAGCGTGCCCAGCGGGCTGCTCACGTCATGGCAAAGCCTGGCACACAGGGCCGAGGCAAGCTCCAGACAAAGACCATCGTATGCAGGTACCGCATCCATGGACAAATCTAGCACGGCCCGGCATGGCGTCCAGGCTGTCGCGGCGGCGAAACCAAGACGGTACTCGGCTCTTGTTACATCCATGTCCGCCTTCCACGCCCATATCGAGCCCGGCCAACGCGTGCGCCATCCGCAGCAGCTGGGTTGGGGCGTCGGCCAGGTTCAATCGGCTATAGGGGACCGCATCACCGTCAATTTTCCCCATGCCGGAAAGGTCGTGATCAACGCCCGCGAAGTCAGCCTCGAGGTCGTGGGCTCAGTTCCGCGCGAACCATGGGGCCACGGGGCTTGAACGTCGGGCCAACCCCGCCGACACTAGAGTGATGCCGGAAAGCCCTGCCCCGCCCGTCATCGACCCGTTCGGCCGGTCGATCAGCTATTTGCGCGTGTCGGTGACAGACCGCTGCGACCTTCGCTGCGTCTATTGCATGGCCGAGGACATGACGTTCCTGCCGCGCGCCGACGTGTTGACGCTGGAGGAGATGGTCCGGCTGTGCGGCGCGTTCATTCGCCTGGGGGTTCGCAAACTGCGCATCACGGGCGGCGAACCGCTAGTCCGGCGGGATGTGATGACGCTGTTCCGCTCGCTCGGTGCCAGGCTGGGCAATGGGCTGGAGGAGTTGACGCTCACCACCAACGGCACGCAGCTGACCCGGCTGGCGCCCGAGCTCTATCAGGCCGGAGTGCGCCGGGTGAACGTCAGCCTGGACACGCTTGACGCCGAGACGTTCACGCGGATCACTCGGCGGGGACGGATCGAAACGACCCTCGCCGGGATCCGGGCAGCCCGGGCGGCGGGCTTGGCGGTCAAGATCAACGCCGTGGCGCTCAAGGGCGTGAACGAGGATGAGATCGACGACATGCTGGCCTGGTGCGGGCGCGAGGGCCTGGACCTGACGCTGATCGAGACGATGCCGATGGGTGACGTGGCGGATCGGGCGGACCAATATTTGCCATTGTCCGTCGTGCGGGCCCGGTTGCGGCGGCGCTGGACACTGGCGGAGACCAGCTATCGCACCGGCGGCCCGGCGCGGTATTTTGACGTCGCCGAGACCGGGAAGCGGATCGGCTTCATCACGCCTATGACGCATAACTTCTGTGAGAGCTGCAATCGCGTACGGCTCACCTGCACCGGTACGCTGTTCATGTGCCTGGGCCAGGACGACACCTCCGACCTGCGTGCGGTGTTGCGCGGCGGCGCGGGCGAAGCGGAGCTGGAGGCTGCCATCCGCGAGGCAATCAGCCGCAAGCCGAAAGGGCACGACTTCATCATCGACCGGCGGCGGCCGGACATGGCGGTCGGGCGGACGATGAGCCTGACCGGCGGCTAGCCCTTCGACGGAAAGGGGCCGGCCTCGCGGACCGGCCGCGAAAAGAGCGAACATCCACACCCGAGCGTAAGAGTGCGTCAGGTTTGCCGCAGTGCATGCGCCAGGCTGGTTTGGCCACTCCCCCGGGCGGCCGGCTTCGGCTGCGACGGGCTGGGCGCCCACCCCGTCATCATCGCCAAGCGCAGGGTGGCCTGCGTCCGGCCGTCCTGCACCGGCATCCGGGCCAGCGCGGCGCCGAACAGAGCACGGGGCGGCACGCAGCGGTCGCGCAACGCCACGGCATTGGTCTCGCCGGCCGCCTGAAGGTCCCGCAACAGGCCCAGCGGGTCGGCATACGACAGGGTGATAGTGTCGCCATCCGCCACCGGCAGCGCAAACCCGGCGCGCTGCAGCAACGCCGCACAATCGGCCAACCCGGCGAATGGCGCCACGCGCGGGCTGGCGCCCCCGGTCAGCTCCGCCTCCACCTCCGCCAGTGCCGTCCGCAAATCGCCCAGCGTGCCGAGCGCTGGCATACTGGCGAGCAGCAGCCCATCGGGGCGCAGTGCGGTGCGGAGCTGGATCAGTGCGCCGGGCAGATCGTTGACCATGTGCAGCGAGAGATTGGCGACCACCAGGTCGAAGCTGCCGGCGGCGAAGGGCAGCCACTCCGGGTCGCCCACCACGGCGCCGTCCAGCCGGGCCAGCGCCGGGGACAGCTCGCAGCTGACCGTCTCGATCCCGCGGGCGCGCAGGCGGGGCGCGACCACGCCGCGCCCTCCCAGGTCCAGCGCCCGGGTGAACCGGCGGGAGACATCGTCCAGCCGGTCCAGCAGACGGTTCGCCACCTCGGCCAGCACCGGGGCGACATGGCTTACCCGCGCCGACGCGCGATCTCGGTGCAGGCGCACGGCCCGGCGGTCGAACACGGCTTCCGTCATGGAGCGGATGTGCGGTCGCGAGCGCATACTGCCAAGTAGAGTGGGCCAAGTAGACGAGAGCCGCATCCGCCGCGTAGCCTCCCGCGATGCACCCGCTCCCCCGCGCCCTTGCGATCGGCCGAAGCTGGCTGGCCTACCTGTCGGTCGCCGGGCTGGACCTGGCCCTGCCGCCACGCTGCCTGACCTGCGATGCCGCCGTCGAGGCACCGGGGCGGCTGTGCACGGCCTGTTTCCGCGCCACCGGCTTCGTCACCGAGCCGTGCTGCGACCGGTGCGGCGCCCCGTTCCGCCATGCCGCGCAGGGCGGGCTGACCCGGCAGTGCGGCCAGTGCACGCTGGAGCCGCCACCCTGGGCCCAAGGCCGCGCCGCCCTGCGCTACGACGACCAGGCACGCCGCATCATCCTGCCGCTCAAGCATGCGGACCGCGTGGACGTCGCACCCGCACTGGCCCGGCACATGGCACGGGCCGGCGCCGCCCTGCTGCAATCGGCCGACATCCTTGTGCCGGTGCCGCTGCATCGCGGCCGGCTGCTGGCGCGGCGCTACAACCAGTCCGCCCTGCTCGCCTACGCGGTCGGTCGAATCGCCAAACGCCCCGTGGTGCCGGACGCGCTGCAACGGACCCGGGCGACCGAACCCCTGGGCGAAAAGACCCGCAAGGAACGGGCCGAGACGGTGAAGGGCGTCTTCGCCATGCACCCGGGTTGGGCCTCGCGTGTGGTGGGGCGCCGGGTCGTGCTGATCGACGACGTGCTGACCACGGGAGCCACCGCCGGCGCCTGCACGCGTGCCCTGCTGGCCGGCGGCGCGGCCCGGGTGGACCTGCTAGTCGGTGCGCGCGCGACGCTGCCGGATGACGGCTTGTCTTGACGCTGGCGGATCGCCAGTCTCTGAGGTGCCTATGCCGAGGACAACAGAAACGTGCCGAGTGTCGAGATCTATACGCAACCGTGGTGCCCGTTCTGCTCGCGAGCGGTCAATCTGCTGACCAAGAAGTGTGCCGATTTCGAGGAGATCAACGCGCCGCATGGCTCGGCCGAGCGCAGCCAGGCGACGATGCGCTCCGGCGGCCGCGCGACCGTGCCGCAGATCTTCATCGGCGAGCAGCATGTAGGCGGCTGTGACGACCTGATGGCGCTGGAGCGGGCGGGCAAGCTGGACGCGATGCTGGTCGCCGGATGATCCACTACCAGCTGCGTTGCGGCAAAAATCATGCTTTTGATGGCTGGTTTCGCGACAGCGCGTCGTTCGAGCAGCAGACGGCATCCGGGCTTACTTCCTGCCCGGCTTGCGGATCGGTGGACGTCAAGCGGGCGCTGATGGCGCCAGCCCTCGGCAAGAAGGGCCGCAAGCCGCCCGTGCAGGTGGAGGCATCCG
>CAXSEK010000245.1:0-5144 GCA_964235625.1 uncultured Acetobacteraceae bacterium | reverse complement strand
GAGACCGAACGCCAGCCATAGGATTCGAGAAGCGAGGCGAACAGCGGTAGGAAGACGAGCTGGCCGGTGGCGGTGCTCGCGGTGAGCACGCCGACGACCAGGCCGCGGTGGCTCTGGAACCAGCGCGCAGCGACGGTGGCGCCAAGGACCAGGGCGGTGACGCCGCTCCCGGATCCCACGACCACGCCCCACAGCAACACCAGCTGCCACGATTGCTGCATCAGCGGCGTGAGGGCGACGCCGGTGGCGATGACCGCGAGCGCGGCGATGATCGTCCGGCGTAGGCCGAAGCGTTCGATCACGGCCGCGGCAAAGGGGCCGGCAAGCCCGAACAGGAAGATGTTGACTGCCACCGCGAAGGAGATCGTGGAGCGTGACCAGCCGAACTCCATCTCGAGCGGGACCATCAGCACGCCTGGCGTCGAGCGGATACCGGCCGCCGTGAGCAGGACGGCGAACGTCACCGCAGCGACCACCCAGGCGTAATGAACCCGACTGACTTTCATCCTGCACCTCACTTTCGGTGAAGCTAGGTGCAATCCGATATCGTGGCAACGTGCCCCTATGCAGGGGCGGTGTGCGTCAGCCGAATGCGCAGGCGGCGGTGATGCAGCCCAGCATGGCAAGCATGCTGGCACTGAGCAGGAGGCGGGTAATCAGGATGCGGTTTGTCATTTGCTCGCTCCTTGAACTCAGGGTTGTATAGCGCGTGTCAGCCAGGGTGTGTGTGGTGAAGTGTAACTGGGGGTTATTTGCCGGCTTGGGCGAGCCGGTCGTCCTTGCGGGCGCTGCCGGCGCTGCTGCCGACCCAGTAGCTGACGACGGAGGTCGCCATTGCGGCGAGCGTGCCGAGCAGCATGTTGGATGCCGTCTCGGCACCCGCGGGCATGCCGTAAAGCAGGATCAGGGCCATGACGGCACCGAACGTGACCAGGACGACGCCGGAGATGACGGGGGCGGACCAGGCGATCGCCGCCCTCTGCGTCGTGAGTGCGACCGTTTGGGCGCGGGCGTCGACGGTGTCCCGCAAGGTTGCCGCGAGCAGGTCAAGGTCGGCGGTGCGTGCGGCCTGCTCGTGTTCGGCGGCGATCCTTGCGAGCTGCAGGCGGAGTTCGATGGCGGCTGGATCCTGCTGGAGCTTGGCGGTGGCGGCGTCGGCGTCGGCGGTGCCGGTCACCGTTTCAACGGCGGCGGCGACGGCGGCGGCGGTCTTCTCGGCCCCACCACCGAACAGCCATTTCGAGATCTCGGGCGCGATAGTCAGGGCAAGCGGGATAAGGGCACCCATCAGGAGCCTCCGTAGGTTAGGGACAAGTAGGGGAGTCGGCATAGGCGGCGCGCCCAGCCAAGGCCGAAGGCGCGCCAGGATGGCAGGTCGGCCATCCATGCCACGCGCTGAGCCTGGAATTCGGCGCACAGGCCGTCACCGTCGCCGGCCTTGGCCTGAATGGCGGTGAATGTCTTTAGCCCGATGATGCCGTCCACGCGGCATCCGGCAGCGGTCTGCAGCCAGGTGATGGCGCGGCTCACGCCGCAGTTCACGGCGGCGTCGAAAACCAGGAGGGCAAGGGGTTTCGGCAGTGCGTCGGCGTGGACAGGGGACCAGTAGGTGTCCCGGTATATGGCCTGGGCCTGATCGAGGGTCAGGCTGGCGATGTCGAGATCCGGGTGGGCCGATGCGGCTATGCCGTATTTCGTGCCGCGGCAGATGCCTTTGCCGCAGGCGCCGCCCGTCCAGTTCCCCGGGTCGGCCGGATTGGTGGAAAGGCCGCCTTCCTCACCGATCAAGACGGCGAACGCGGCTTCAAAAAGGCTCATGGTGCCTCGCTGGTGATGCGGACCGGTATGTCGCTGCTTTCCCGGGTGGTGGAGCGGAAGAAGCTTGGCAGGAGGGAGCAGTGTTCAATCGTCTTCGACCAATAGAACCACTCGCCGGGCCATACCCCCGGTGGAACGGGAATGCTCAGGATGAAGCGCTGGTTGCGGCCGATGTCACTGAGCGTGGTCGTCGTGTTCACCAGGGGGTAGAACTGCTTGATGCGTTCACCGTCATGGTCGACCCAGGTCCATAGCCAGCGTGACGTCTCGGCGGGGCAATCGCGGTTGCGGTCCATGTCGACATAGAGTTCGAGGTGGCCATTGCGTGGCGCGATGCCGTCGATCTCGTGGACCTCGTGCAACACGACCGGAGTGACGTGATTGGTCCAGAGGATAAGGGCGCAGCCGACGAGGCTGCCGATCAAGAGGCCGGCGAGCCCGGCGATGAGGTTCTGGCGCCAGATGCTGCAACGGAAGAGCACGAACACGCCTTTCATGGCTGATGCCTCGCAACGGTCAGGAGCCACGTGAGCGTGCTGACGAGCATGCCGACGATGCCGCCCACCGCCGCGGTGATGGCGGACTTGCTCGCTTCGGTGCGGCGGGTTTCGTTGGTCTGGCGTTGGCGGCGGACGAAGCGAAAATCGTCTCGCAGATCGTTCAAGTCGTTCATTTCGGTGATGTCGATGCCGAGGAGTCGGAACGTGTCGGTGATGGAGCGGAGGGCGGCGCGCTCGGCCATTTGCTGCGCGGCCTGGTCGGGGGGCGGCTTGCTGTCTTCGTGCATGAGGGCTTCGGTTCTGTCCGGTTCAGGCGATGGCGAACCATCCGTGTGGGTCGGTGCCGGTTCGCTTGATCCAGAGGGTTTGCCCGGCGCCGCCATCGAGGTTGCGGTAGTCGGAGCCGGGAGGGGCGGTGACGATGCCGTCGGGCGATCCATGCCCGGTGGCGGCGATGTAGCCGGCGGGATCGGCGTCGGTGGTGATCCGTAGATGGCCGGCGGCGGCCGGACGCAGGCTGAGGTCCGCGTTTGGCTGGGTGCGCAGAACGAGGCTGCCATCGCCGGGTGGTGCTATGTAGTCGGCAAGCGGCGAGGTGTCGGCGCGCCAGGAGCCGAAGACGCCTTCGAAGGTGGCGGACGCGTGGGCGGGGACTGTCATGCTGGCGAGGGTCCAGTTGTCCTGGAAGGGGGCCGAGCCGACACGGGCGAACGTGGTGGCCGTGTTGCAGGCGATGCGAATGCGGCGGCCCTCGAGGACGGGAAGGCCGACGGAGACGGTGGCGGTGGCGCCCGTGCCGTCGCCGGTGATGGTGGCGGTGGCAGCAGTGCCCGGGGCGCCGTAGCCGGACCCGGGGTTGTCGAGCGCAATGCCGATCACGACGCCGTTCGAGACGTAGGCGGTCGCGGTGGCGCCGGTCCCGATGCCGATGATCGTGACGGCGGCGTGGGTGTAGAAGCTGCCGCCGGAAGCGACCTTGATGAAGCCGACCTGGCCGTAGGTGGCGAGCTGGCGTTGGGTCTGGATCGACTGGACGCCGGACGGCACCGTGCTGAGCATGACCTCATCGGCGATGTCGGGCAGGGCGACCGTCTGCAGGCCGCCCACCGCCGTCGGGTTGGCGAAGAGGCGCTGGGTGTTGTTCCAGCGGTTGCCCTCGATGACGGCGCTGTCCGTGTGGACGTAGAGAGACTGGCCGATCGTGGCGCCGTTCGAGCCATAGAAGCTGTTGCGGGCGACGATGACGTTCTGGGGCGCGTCGATCAGCCAGATGCCGCCACCGGCGGCTGAGGAGATGCCTATCGTGTTGCCGGTCAGCGCGACGTTGGTCGTGGCGAGGCCGAAATTGTTGCCGGCACCATCGGTCTCGACGTTGTAGACGAGGATGGCCCAGCCATTGTCCTGCAGGGTGTTGGCAGTGACGCTTACGCCCTGGCTGCCGCCTGGGTTGATACCGACCGCGGCGCCGGAGACGTGGTTGCCGGCAAGATCGAGCGCGATGCTGCCGCCGCAATCGATGCCGAACTGGGCGGCACCGGTAATGGTGTTTCCGGCGATGCGGGAATGGGCGCAGTTGCCGAGGATGCCGGCGCCGCCATTGGCGACGGTGCCGTTGTTGCTGAGCAGGTTGCCCTGTACCAGTAGCGAGCGTCCGGAGACGGCGATCCCGTAGATGCGGTTGTCGTGGCAGATGTTGCCGGTGACGATGACGCCGATCGCGTCCGGGTTGGCGTTGCCCCAGCTGGGCGGCTGCAGGTTGGTGGCATTGAAGTTGCCGACCGCGATCCCGCGGGCGTTGTTCCAACAGGCGTTGTTGGCGACGATGGCGAGCCGGACGGCCTGTTTGAAGGTTACGTCATTGTAGTCGGCGCAGAGGCCGTAGCCGATATTGTCGTGCGCGCGGTTGTTGGTGAGGCGGGCGCCGCCAACGGCCTGGAGCCAGACCCCGTGGGCGGCGTTACCCGACGTTTCACAGTCGTTGACCGTGTGGCTGCTGATGGCCGGGTCGGACGCCAGGATGGTCAGGCCGTTACCAAGCGTGGGGCCGCCGGCGTTACGGAAGGCGCAGGCGCGGAAGCTGGTCTGTAGACAGGCGGCGGTGACGAGGACGGCCCAACTCTCGCCGGGGATGGCGGGGCTGTTGGCGTCGAAGGTGACGCCTGTGGCGGTGAAGGACGGGCCGCCGATGCTGATCCAGGCGCTGCCGGAGGTTTGGCCGATGCGGCGGAGGGTGGACTGGCCGGGGGTGCCGATCAGGGTGGCTGCGAATGGGATGGTCCATTGGCCCGAGGTCGCGTAGGTGCGCGGGCCGAGCTGGACGGGGCGCCGGGTCGCGATGGCGGCGGCAAGGGCGGAGGTATCGTCGGTGACCCCGTCGCCGACTGCACCGAATGATTCGGGCGAGACGGCGGCGGCGAGCAGGGTGGAGAGATGCAGCGGCGCGCCTGCGCCATCGGGTGTCACGAGGCTGGCAGAGGCGTCCACGCCGGCGAGGGAGAGAGGGGCGGCGACGGCACAGAGAGTACCGGCAGTGAGGGCGAGGCCGGCGCCGAGGGTGATGGGTTCAGGAGCCCCGATGCCACTGGACTGGCGGCCGAGCAGCGAGACGCCGGGCAAGCTGATCTGAGATTGGGTGCCCGCGAGCAGCTGGGCACGGGTCATGCGGCGGAGGCTGCCGGATTGGGAGGCGACGAGTTCGTCGGTGTCGGTGGCGGCGGAGGCGGCGGAAAGCTGATCGATGGTCGGCATTACTGAGTGGCCAGGATCGGGTTGCCATTGCTGTCGGTGAGGGTGCTGCCGGTTTCGGTCACGAGTGGCGCCGAGGGC
>CAXSEK010000244.1:0-5164 GCA_964235625.1 uncultured Acetobacteraceae bacterium | reverse complement strand
CGGCCGGGCAGATGGTCGGCGTCAACTCGTTCGGCTTCGGCGGCGCCAACGCCCACGCCGTGATCGAGGCCGCGGACCAGACCCTACCGCTCCAGCCCGATGGCACGCCGCTCGACGTGCCGCTCCTGCTCTCGGCCCGCTCGGACCTGGCGCTGCGCGACCTGGCACGCACCTGGCGGGACCGGCTGGGTGCCGGCCTGGTGCACGCCCCCGCGATACGCGCGGCGGCCCTGTCGCGGGAGGCCCACCGCTACCGCCTCGCCGTCCGCGGCACGGACGCGGCTACGATGGCGGCGGCGCTGGAGGACTGGCTGGCGGAGCGCGGCAACCACGACGTGGTCGCCGGCGAGGCCGCCACGGGCAAGGTCGTGTTCGCCTTCTCCGGCAACGGCAGCCAGTGGTCCGGCATGGGCCGCGCCGCGATCGCGCAGAACTCGGCGTTCCGCAGCGCCTTGGCTGAAATCGACGCCGAGTTGCGCACGCTGCTCGGCTGGTCGGTCGCGCAACGCCTGGCGCAGCCCGACGGCTGGGACGTGCAGGACACCACCGTGGCCCAGCCGCTGCTGTTCGCCGTGCAGGTCGCGACCGTGCAGGCCCTGCGGCAGGACGGGATCGACGCCGATTTCTACGTCGGCCACAGCGTGGGTGAGGTCGCGGCCGCCTGGGCCGCCGGCGCCCTCCGGCTGCTACAGGCCTGCCAGGTGATCGCCGCCCGTAGCCGCCTCCAGGCGCTGACCGCCGGCGAAGGCCGCATGGCCGTGCTCGCCGTCCCGCACGCTTTGGTCCCGCAGGCGCTCGAAGGCACCCAGTTGGAGGTCGCCGCCTGGAACGCCTCCGCCGCCATCACCGTCGCCGGCCCGGAGGAGGAGATCGCCGTGCTGGCAGCCCGGGCCGCCGAGGCAGGCTGGGCGTTCTCCGCACTGGAGCTGGACCACGCCTTCCACAGCGCCTCGATGGACCCGTTGAAGACGCCGCTGCTGGCAGACCTGGCCAAGCTGCGGCCGCCGCCATGCCCGTCATCCTTCGTATCCACCGTGTTCGGTGGCCCGGTGCCGCAGGGCTCGCGACTGGATGCGGCCTATTGGTGGCGCAACGTCCGCGAGCCGGTGCGCTTCGCCGAGGCCACCGCGGACCTGGTGGACCGCGGCGCCCGCCTGCTGATCGAGATCGGGCCGCAACCGGTGCTGCAGAGCTACCTGAACGATGCCCTGGCCTTGGCAGGCGCCACCGGCCGCGCGCTGCCCAGCCTGGTGCGGCGCACCCCCAAGCACCGCGACCCGATCGCCAGCGCCGCGCTCCGGTGCCACGTCGCCGGCTGCGACATGCGCGGCTCGGCCGTGTTCGCCGGTCCTCTGGAGCATCGCGGCCTGCCAGCCTACCCCTGGCAGCGCCAGCATCACTGGCTCGGCCGCACGTCCGAGGCGGAGGACAAGACCGCCGCGACACGGGACCATCCCCTGCTCGGCGCCCGTTCCAATCCGGCCGAGGCAGTGGAGTGGTCGAACCAGCTCGGCCCGGCCCTGCAGGCCTGGCTGGGCGACCACGTCGTCGGCGGGGCCGTCGTCGCCCCCGCGGCGCTGCTCGCCGAACTGGCCCTAGCCGCAGCCAAGCTGCGCCACCCCGCCGCCGCCGCCCTGCAGATCCTCGATTTCGAGATCATGCGCCCGATGACGTTCGCGCCCGGCACCCTGAGGGACGTCCGCCTGCGTGTCAGCGAGTCGACCGCGCAGTTCGAGATTGCCTCCCGCGCCCGCCTGTCCGGGGATCCGTGGACCGTCAACGCAACCGGGCAGCTCGCCGGCGCCGACGCCCCGCATCCCGGCCGCCCCGTTCCGCCGCCTCTGGCCGGGGGTGAACACATGGACAGCGCCGCGCTGTATGCCCGGGCAGCCGCACTCGGCCTGCGCTACGGGCCGGACTTCCAGGTCGTCACCGGCGTCGAGACGTCCGGGTCCGGCCGCGCCGACGTGGGCCTCGCATCCATCACGGTGCCGCCGGGCTTCCTGCTGCCGCCGACGCTGCTGGATGGCGCGTTCCAGGGCCTGGTCGCCCTCGCGGCGAACTGCCTGCCCGGCGGCGACGGCGTCGTGCCGTGGCGGTTCGGCCGCATCAGCCTGCTGCAGCCGGGCGGTGCCGCGCCGTGCAGCGCCCGGATCGCAGTGACGCGCGTCGGCCCCCGCTCCGTCCGCGCCGACATCCACCTGCTGGACGAGTCCGGCGAGCCGGTGGCCGAGTTGCTCGATTGCTGGTTCGTGCGCGTCGCGATCGGGTCGGAGGCATCCCGGCCGGAGCACTGGGTCTACCACGTGGCGCAAATCCCGAGCGCCGGCACCGGTCCGCTTGCCACCGCCAGCGAAGCACTGGCCAGCGACGACGCGTCCGACGGTGCAGACACGGACGACGCCCCCTTGCTCGCCGACGCCTTCGCCGGCGTCGCCCTCGCCGAGGCCCTGCGTGCCGCCCTGCCGGACCCGGCAGCCTCCTTCACCATCGGCGGCCTGGTCTCGGCCGGCCTGCTGCCCGCCGCCGACCGGCAGCGTTGCAGCACGATGGTCCAGTGGCTGGTGGCGGACGGCCTCGCCGTGATGGATGACGGCCGCATCCAGCTGGCCGCCGCCGACGAGATGTCGGCCGACGACATCCTCCGCACCCTCGTCTTCGAAGGCCAGGGCACCGCCGCCGACGCGGCCCTGCTGGCGGGTGCCACCCAGACCCTCGCAACCTGCCTGGACCGGGGTGCGCCCGAAGGCAGCTCGGCTGGCATCGCGTTCGGCGACCACGTGCTGCAAGCCTCCGCCGCCGGGCGCGCCACGAGCCGCGCCTTGGTGGACCGGCTGGCCCAGATCGCACGGGACTGGCCCCAGGGCCACACGCTCCGCATCCTGCAGCTCGGCGCCCGGCGCGGCGTGCTCTCGTGCCAGATGCTGCGCCGCCTCCATGCCGAACGCCGTGCGTTCACGTTCCAGGCGCTCACCAACCCGGCGGACCAGCCGGCCCTCGCAATCGCCCTGGCCGAGTTCCCCCAGGCGAAGGCGGTGGCCTGGCCCCATGGCGCCCCGCCGGTCGAAACCGGCCCGTTCGACGTCGTGATCGGCTCCGGCGCCCTCACCACCGGCGCCGGCGATGCCGCCACCTTGACGCTGCTCGCAGCAGGCGGCCTCGTCCTGCTGGCCGAGCCGGTGCCGGCCCGCATCTGGTCCCTGATCTGGCCGGACGAGTCGGCACAGCTACGCGACGGGGATGCCTGGCTGCACGAACTGACGCAGGCGGGGATGACCGGTGCCGAGTGCCAACCCGTCAAGGGCGGCTGGGGCGCGGTCATGCTCGCGGGCCGTGTGCCGGAGGCGGAGCCGGTGCCGCGGGAGGATGACCGCAGGGCGATCGTCCTGGTCGCCGACCCGGCCTCCCCCCTGGCCGATGCGATCGAGCAGGCGCTGATCCAGGCAGCGGCCCCGCTGCGCCGTCACGCACCAGCCGCTGCCGACGCCGCGCGGATACAGTGGCGCGACCATCCGGGCGACACGCCCGGCCGCATCGTGCTCGTCGCGGATGGCGAGGCCACACCCGCGGCCTGGCTCGACCGGCTCGCCCGCTACGCCGAGGCGGCCCCGAGCCCCGCGGAGCTGACGGTAGTGACGGAGTCCGGCCCCCTCGGCGCAGCGATCGGCGGGCTACGCCGGGTCATCGCGAACGAGTTGCCGGATGTCATGTGCCGCCACGTGTCCCTGGCCCCCGGGCTCGCGCCCAGGCAGGCCGCCGCGCTCGCCGTGCAGGAGATCCTGCGCCCGGACGCGGAGCCCGAAGCAAGCTGGTCGGTCGCCGGGCGCACGGTGCCGCGGCTACGTCCTGGTCTGCCTCCGCCACGACGGACGGCCGGCACGCCGATGCGCCTCTCCGTCGCCCGCCCAGGCCTGCTCGACACCATCGGCTGGGATGCCGCCGGTCTCCTGCCGCCGCCCGGCCCGGGGCAGGTCGCCATCCGCGTCCGCGCCGCCGGGCTCAATTTCCGCGACGTCATGTGGGCGATGGGCATGCTGCCGGACGAGGCACTGCTGGACGGCTTCGCCGGGCCGACCTTGGGCCTCGAATGCGCCGGCGAGGTGGTCGCGGTCGGCGACGGCGTCACCCAGTTCGCCCCCGGTGACCGTGTGATGGCCTTTGCACCGGCCTCGCTGGCCAGCCACGCCATGACCGCCGCCCACGCCGTCGTCCGGATGCCGGACCAGCTTGGGTTCGCCGCCGCGGCCACTATCCCGGTCGCGTTCCTGACCGTGGCCTACGCGCTCGGCCACCTGGCCCGGCTCGAAGCCGGCGAGCGGGTGCTCGTGCATGGCGGGGCAGGCGGCGTCGGCCTGGCCGCGATCCAATACGCCAAGCAGCGCGGCGCCACGATCCTGGCCACCGCCGGTACCCCGGCCAAGCGGGCGCTGCTGCGCCGCCTGGGCGCGGACATCGTGCTGGACAGCCGCGGCATGGGCTTCGCCGACGAGGTCATGCGCCTGACCGGCGGCGAAGGCGTCGACGTGGTACTGAACTCGCTCAGCGGCGACGCCATGGCGGCCAGCCTCAAGCTGCTGCGCCCATACGGCCGCTTCCTCGAACTGGGCAAGCGCGACTTTTACGAGAACACCCGCGTCGGCCTGCGCCCCCTGCGCCAGAACATCGCCTATTTCGGCGTGGACGTGGATCAGATGCCGCTGCGCCAGCCCAAGCTGGCGGCGGCGCTGCTGGCCGAGATCGCCGGCATGATCGCCACCGGCGCGCTCCGCCCGCTGCCGTTCCGCGCCTTCGACGCCAACGAGGTCGCGGACGCGTTCCGGCTGATGCAGGCCTCGGCCCATATCGGCAAGATCGTGATCGAGTTCGCCGAGCCGGTGCCGGTCCGCCAGCCAGCGGCGCTGCGTCCCGCCGCGGTGCGCCCGGACCGCCTCTATCTCGTCACCGGCGGCCTGGACGGCTTCGGGCTGCAGGCAGCGATCTGGCTGGCGGAGCAGGGGGCCCGCCATTTGGCCCTGGTCAGCCGCCGCGGCCCCGCCACGCCCGGCGCCGAGGCCGCGCTCGCCCGCCTGCGCTCCCTGGAGGCCGAGGCGGTCGCCTATGCCTGCAACGTGGCGGAGGAAACCGCGCTGGAGACGCTGCTCGGCACGCTCCGCAGCACCCGGCC
>CAXSEK010000243.1:0-5196 GCA_964235625.1 uncultured Acetobacteraceae bacterium | reverse complement strand
GCGCCGAGATCAGCCAGGAGATCCTGGTCAGCCGCACCACCGGCGAGACGGTGCTGCGTTGGAACGCCGACTGCGCGATCCGCCTCGTGGTGCGCCCGCTGCTGTCGGGCCGCGACTACCACGCGCTGCACCACGAGAACCCGGCCTTCGCCTTCACCACGCGCCGCGACGGCGCCACGCTGGCCTGGTGCCCCTATCCCGGCATGCCCGCCATCACCGCTCGCGGCAACTTCGCCTGGGCGGACGCGCCGGCCTGGTACCGCCGCTTCACCTACAACGCCGAAGTGGAGCGCGGGCTGGACGACGGGGAGGACCTCGCCTCCCCCGGCAAGTTCGTGTTCACCCTGCCCGGCACCCAGCCGAACGAAGCCGTGCTGGTTTTGCGCGCCAACCTCCCCGGAAGCACGGCCCCCGAGGCGCTCGCGGACCAGGAACGCACCCGCCGCACCCGCACGGCGCGGGACGTGGCGGCCGACGCCTACCTCGTCACCGGCGGCAACGGGGCCACGGTGATCGCCGGGTATCCGTGGTTCACCGATTGGGGCCGCGACACCTTCATCGCCATGCGCGGCCTGCTGATCGCGCGCGGCCGACTGGACGAGGCGGCTGCGATCCTGCGCGCCTGGGCCGGCCATGTAAGCCAGGGCATGCTCCCCAACCGCTTTCCCGACGGTGGCGCGGCACCGGAATACAACGCGGCCGATGCCTCGCTCTGGTTTATCGTCGCCGTCCACGACTTGATCGTGGCGGGCGGCGACGCCCCCGGGCTGCGCGAGGCCACCACCGCCATCCTTGAGGGCTACACCGCCGGCACCCGCTTCGGCATCGGCATGGATGCGGCCGACGGCCTGCTGCGGGCCGGCGTGCCCGGAATGCAGCTGACCTGGATGGATGCCAAGATCGGCGACCGCGTGATCACGCCGCGCATCGGCAAGCCCGTCGAGCTGCAGGCGCTGTGGGTCAACGCGCTGGCGATCGCCGCGCAATGGCCGGGCGGCGACCGCTGGATCGGGCCCGCGCTGCGCGCGCGGGACAGCGTGGTGGCCCTGTTCCCCGACCGTGCCACCGGCGGCCTGATCGACGTGCTGGATGCGGACGGCGTGCCCGGCGCCCGCAACCGCCAGGTCCGGCCCAACCAGGTGCTCGCGGCCGGCGGGCTGCCCATCCCCGTGCTGACCCCCCGGCTGGTGGCGGGCGTGCTGGCGCTGGCGGAACGCGAGCTGCTCACCCCGCTCGGCCTGCGCACGCTGGCCCCTGGCGACCCGGAGTTTCGTGGCCACTACACCGGCGGGCCGGTGGAGCGGGACGAGGCCTACCACCAGGGCACTGCCTGGCCCTGGCTGCTGGGCCCCTTCGTCGCCGCCTGGCTCGCATCCCGCGGCAGCACGGCGGAGGCCCGGGCGGAGGGCCGCGCGCGCTTCCTGCCGCCGCTCCACGCCCATCTGACCGCCGCCGGGCTCGGCCACGTGTCCGAGGTGGTGGACGGTGACGCCCCCCACCGGCCGGGCGGCTGCCCGTTCCAGGCGTGGTCGCTTGGCGAGTTGATCCGTATCGAAGCCCTGTTGGAGGCGTCCCATGCCAACTGACCCGATCTTCGACACCGCCGAGGGCCGCCGCCTGCGCGCCGCCGACCGGGGGGAGGATTGGCGCCGCTGGGGCCCCTACCTCAGCGAGCGCCAGTGGGGCACCGTGCGCGAGGATTACAGCCCGGGCGGCACCGCCTGGGACTACTTCCCGCACGACCACGCCCGCAGCCGCGCCTATCGCTGGGGCGAGGACGGGCTGGCCGGCTTCGGCGACGACAAGCTGCTCTGGTGCCTCTCGCTCGCGCTGTGGAACGAGCATGACCCTATCCTCAAGGAACGGCTGTTCGGCCTCACTAACGAGCAGGGCAACCACGGCGAGGACGTGAAGGAGCTATACTACTTCACCGACGGCACGCCCACGCACTCCTACATGCGCATGCTCTACAAATACCCGCAGGCGGCGTTCCCGTACGACCGGCTGATCGCAGAGAACAAGGCCCGCGGCGTGGCGGACCGCGAGTTCGAACTGGTCGACACGGGGATCTTCGACGAACGGCGCTATTTCGACGTGGTGGTCGAATACGCCAAGGCCGCCACCGACGACATCCTGATGCAGGTCACCGCCACCAACCGCGGCCCGGACGCCGCCCCGCTGCACATCCTGCCGCAGCTCTGGGCGCGCAACACCTGGTCGTGGGAGCCGAACCAGCCGAAGCCGTTGCTGCAGCAGGACGGCCACGTGGTCAACGCGCGCCATCCCCGCCTGCAGCGCACGCGCGTGTGCGAGGTGGACGGCGCGCCGGAGTGGCTGTTCTGCGAGAACGAGACCAATTACGGGCGGCTGTACGGCACGGCCCGTACCGGCCTGTCCAAGGACGGCATCAACGACCACGTGGTCGGCGGCCGGCGGGATGCGGTAAGCCCGTTCCACCGCGGCACCAAATGCGCCGCCCACCTCCGGATGGACATCGTACCCGGCGCCAGCGCCACCGTCCGCCTACGCCTGCGGCCGGACCCGAAGGACGACGCGTTCACCTGGTTCGACACCGTGATGGACGCGCGGCGCAGCGAGGCGGACGAGTTCTACGCCGCCGTGCAGCGCGGCATGACGGATCCGGACGCCCGCCACGTGCAGCGCCAAGCGCTGGCGGGCATGCTGTGGTCCAAGCAGTTCTACATGATGGACGTGCGTAAGTGGCTGGAGGGCGACGCGTTGCAGCCGCCACCGCCGCCCGAGCGCAAGGCCGGGCGCGACAGCGAGTGGCGCCACCTGGACAATGCGGACATCGTCTCGATGCCCGATACCTGGGAATACCCCTGGTACGCCGCGTGGGACCTGGCGTTCCACTGCACCACCTTCGCGCTGATCGACCCGGTGTTCGCCAAGGACCAGCTCCTGCTGCTGATGCGGGAACGCTACATGCACCCGAACGGCCAGCTGCCGGCCTATGAGTGGGCGTTCGGCGACGTGAATCCGCCGGTGCACGCCTGGGCGGTGCTGCGCGTCTTCCAAATGGATCGCGCGATGACGGGGGTGGCGGACCGCAGCTTCCTCGAGAAGTGCTTCCACAAGCTCCTGCTGAACTTCACCTGGTGGGTGAACCGCAAGGACGCCTCGGGCCGCAACATCTTCGGCGGCGGCTTCCTCGGCCTCGACAACATTGCCATCTTCGACCGCTCCAAGCCGCTGCCGACCGGCGGCACGATCGACCAGTCGGATGGCACGGCCTGGATGGCCATGTTCACGCTGGACCTTCTGCGCATCGCGCTCGAGCTGGCGCTGGAGGACGCCGCCTATGAGGACATGGCGACCAAGTTCTTCGAGCATTTCCTGTTCATCGCCGAAGCCATGACCATGGCCGGCGGCATCGGCTTGTGGGACGAGCAGGACCAGTTCTTCTACGACGTGCTGCATCTGCCAGACCAGGAGGTGATCCCGCTGCGGGTGCGCAGCATCGTGGGCCTCATCCCGCTCTTCGCCGTGGAGGTGATCGGCAGCCGGGCGTTCCAGGCGCTGCCGGAGTTCTCCGAGCGGCTGCAATACTTCCTGGACAACCGGCCGGACCTGGCCCGGCTGATCTCGCACTGGACCGAGCCCGGCTCCGGCCAGCGCCGCCTGCTGTCGCTGCTGCGCGGGCACCGAATGAAGATGCTGCTACGGCGCATGCTGGACGAGGACGAGTTCCTGTCCCCCTACGGCGTCCGCGCGCTGTCCAAGTATCACGCCGAGCATCCCTACCAGCTCAATGTCGGCGGCTCCGAGTTCGGCATCGGCTACGAACCCGGCGAAGGCACCAGCCACGCCTTCGGCGGCAACTCCAACTGGCGCGGCCCGGTGTGGATGCCGATCAACATCCTGCTGATCGACAGCCTGCGCGAGTTCCAGCGCTATTACGGCGACGACTTCCTGGTGGAATGCCCGACCCGCTCCGGCACCTACATGCCGCTGAACAAGGTCGCGGACGAGTTGGCCACCCGCCTCACCCGCCTGTTCCTGCGCGGACCGGACGGCCACCGCCCGATGCTCGGCGACGATATGCTGTCACAGACCGATCCCGAGTTCCGCGACCACCTGCTGTTCCACGAATACTTCCACGGCGACACCGGCCGCGGCCTCGGCGCCGCCCACCAGACCGGCTGGTCCGGCTGCATCGCCCTGCTGCTATCGGGCTCGGACAGCCCGTGGCGGGTAGTCACGGCCCAGCACCCGCAGGCTTCGGTAACCGCGCCGGTTGGACGGACGGTGGAGGCGACGTGAACCAGAACTCCGAATAGCCGAGAAGACCGGATCTGCCGCTGCCTCTCCCGTCCTTTACGGGAGAGGGTCGGGGTGAGGGCCGTCGCGCACATACTTGCCAACTACTACGTGATCCCAAGCTAACTCACCCCGGCCCTTTCAAAGAGGAAGAAGGAAGAAACTCAGGTTTCGGCCGACGGCCGCAATCTTGACCCGCCCTGATCCGGCACCGCCCGATACCGTGCCCACCCCCCCGACCGCAGATCACAAGCCGGGCACGTCCCGCACCCATACCCCCACGCATGGCGGTGCGCCCGGTCACCCAGATAGCAGCTATGCGTCCGCTCCACGATCAACTGCACTAGCACCTCGCCCCCCAGGGCCTCCGCCAACTCCCACGTCGCCGCCTTGTCCCGCCACATCAGCGGCGTGTGCAGCACGATGCGCTGGTCCATCCCCAGGCTCAGCGCCACCTGCAGAGCCTTCAGCGTGTCGTCGCGGCAATCCGGGTAGCCGGAGTAATCCGTCTCGCACATGCCGCCCACGATGTGCCGCAGCCCGCGGCGGTAGCCCAGCGCCGCGGCGTAGGTGAAGAACAGCAGATTGCGCCCCGGCACGAAGGTGGAGGGCAAGCCGCTCGCCGCAACCGTGATCGCCCGCTCGCGGGTGAGGGACGTCTCGCTCAGCGCACCGAGCGTCGCCAGCGGCAGCACATGGTCCTCCCCGAGCCGTGCCGCCCAGGCCGGGTTCAGCGCGCGCAGCCCGGCCAGCACGCCACCACGTACCGCCAGTTCCACCACGTGGCGCTGGCCGTAATCGTAGCCCAGCGTCTCCACCCGCCCGAACTGCTCCAGCGCCCAGGCCAGGCACGTGGCACTATCCTGGCCGCCGCTGAACAGCACCAGCGCACTCTCGTCCATTAACCGCATATCA
>CAXSEK010000242.1:0-5201 GCA_964235625.1 uncultured Acetobacteraceae bacterium | reverse complement strand
CAGGCCATCGCGCATGCCGGTCATGCCCTGGCTCGTGCTACACAGCTCCAGCAAAGCAACGTCCCACGAGGCCCGCGCCGCCTTCGGCTCCATCGGGTTGCCGACCACGCGGCCGCTCTCCTGCGCCAGGCGCACCACATGGGTGCCGCGGGCGAAGGCGGTGTCCGTAGCGGTAGGGTCGCCGTAGTCGAAGTCGAAGCAGAGGTTGCCGGGAATGCTGTCGTGCACGACCGGCGCGCCCTCGGCTAACGCGGCGGTGCCGTTGGCGACGGCGGGCAGGGGGTCGTAGTCGATGGCGATCAGCTCGGCCGCATCTTGCGCCGCGTGCGCCGTCTCGGCGACCACGATCGCGACCGGCTCGCCCACGTAGCGCACCCGGCCCCGGGCGAGGGCGGGAGAGTTGGGCGACAGCAGCGCCTCGCCGCGGCCTTTGTAGGGAACGTGGGCGGTGCCGCGGGTGTAGCCGGCCTTCGCCATGTCGTCCCCGGTCAGCACCGTGAGCACGCCGGGTGCCGACCGGGCCGTCGCCGTGTCGATGGCGAGGAGGGTGGCATGGGCGCGGTCGCTGCGCAGGAATACGGCGTGGGCCAGGCCGGGCTGG
Source organism: uncultured Acetobacteraceae bacterium (assembly GCA_964235625.1). Lineage (GTDB taxonomy): Bacteria > Pseudomonadota > Alphaproteobacteria > Acetobacterales > Acetobacteraceae > LMUY01. The sequence continues at coordinate 4,600 of CAXSEK010000242.1, read as the reverse complement.
TCCCAATCCGCAGAATACCGCCCGGCTCCGGTGAGCAAGCGCTGGTCCTCGCGGCGGCCGATGAACGGAGTGACCAAAGGGGTTCGCCTATCGATTTGGGTCATGGTCGGAACGTCGCGTCACCGGCCGGGCTGTCAACCCGGGTTACGTGATGCGCGGCGTGGACAGCCGGGTGACGCTGACCAGGGAGCCGAGCACGGCGATGCCGGCCCCCGCCTCGAGGCAGGCCTGGGTGGCACCCCGCCCGAGGGTGGCGAACAGCACCGCGACCAGGGCGGAGCCGAGGCTCCATCCGATGGTGCGCGCGACGCCGATCAGCCCGCCGGCGGCCCCGCTGCGGCTGGCCGGCCCGGCGGTCATCAGCGTGGTGTTGTTCGGCGTCTGGTAGAAACCGAACCCGACCCCGCATATCCCCATGCGCCAGATGATGTTCCACGCCGTCGCCCCGTCCGGCATGGCCGCGAGCAACCCCATGCCCACCGCCAGGATCGCCAGCCCGATGCTGCTCAGGATGCCGGCCGGGTAGCGCCCCATCAGCCGCCCGGCGACCGGGGCGGCGAAGGCGACCAGCAGCGGCCAGGGCGTCATCAGCAGGCCGGTCGCGACCTGCGTCTGGTGCATCACCGTCTGGAACAGGAAGGGGAGCGACAGGTAGCCCAGCATCTGCGCGGCATACGAGCAGACCGAGGTGGCGATAGACAGCCCGACGATCGGCATCCGCAACAGGTCGAGAGGCAACAACGGCGTGGTGTTGCGCCGCTGCTGCAGCACCAGCACGGCGGCCCCAACCAGGCCGGCGGCGATCTCGGCCACCGCCGTGCTCCGGTCCGAACCCAGGTCATCGACGCCGATCACCAGCAGCCCGAGGGCCACGGCGCTGATCAGCGCGCCCAGCACGTCGAACCGGCGCGGCTGGGTGCGGCTGGGCGGGGCGACAAGGAAGTAGATCGGCACGCCGATCAGCCCGATCGGCACGTTCACCAGGAACAGCCACGGCCAGTCCGCCACGGCCAGGATGAGGGAGGCGATGGTCGGCCCGATCGCCGCCGAGATCGCGACACCAAGCGCCACCAATGCGAAGCCGCGGGCCAGGAGGGCGCGGGGGTAGGCTTGGCGCACCAGGGCCGGGCCCAAAGCGGCGATGCAGGACCCGGCGACACCCTGCAGCACCCGCGCGCCGACCAGCATGTCCAGGTTGGGTGACATCGCGCAGGCCAGCGAGGCGGCCGTGAACAGGATCAGCCCGGTGCCATAGACGCGCTTGGCGCCGAAGATCTCGCCCAGCGTGGCCGCCGGTAGCAGGCAGACGGCGGAGGCGAGTTGGTAGCCATTGACCACCCAGACCACGCGCGCGTCCGTGGTCGCCAGGTCGCGCGCGATCGTCGGCAGGGCGATGTTGGCGATTGCGCTATCCAGCCCGGCCAATACGATGCCGAGCAGTACGCAGCCGATCACCCAGGCGCGTTGCCGGGCTGGGAGGCCGTCGGTCTCGGTGGTCGCTGCTCCGGTCAAGGCCTGCTCACCCACGCTGTCACTCCTTCCGGCCGCTTAACGTTAGCGGCCGGCCGTTCGTTTTGCATCCCGGCGGCCGACGGTCCCACCAGGGCCGTGCCCGCTCCAGCTGCGCCGCCAACTGCAGCAACTCGGCATCCGCCCCAACGTGCCCGGCCAGCTGCACGCCGATCGGCAGCCCCGCTTCGTTCCACCAAAGCGGCACGGACATCGCCGGTTGCCCCGTCATGTTGAACAGCGCGGTGAAGGCCGTCCAGGCGAAGGGGTCGCGCGCGACCTGGGCCAGCATCGCCTGCCCCATGCCGCGCAGCGGGAGCTGGTTCAGCCCGGCCACGGCGAGCCGCTGCATGAAGGTCAGGCCGGTGGCACCGATCGGCGGCGGCGGGGCGGCCAGGGTCGGGGTGAGGATCGCGTCGTAGCCGCCGAGGAACAGCGCCATGCGCTGTGTGATCCGCGCCTGGGTCGCCAACGCGGCGGCATGGGCACCCGGCGGGTGGGTGCCGTCGATCAGGCCCATCGCCCAGGTCGCGGGCTCGAACGCGCTGCGGCTCGGCGGCTCGCCGATGATCGCCTCCGCATTCAATGTGAAATAGCGGATGCGGGCGGAGAGCAGCACGAGGAAGGCGCGGATGGCAGCCCGGTGGGCACTTGCGTCGAACGGGTCCGCCATTGTGACGGTGTGGCCCAGGGAGCGCAGCAGCGCCGCCGCGTCGGCGGTGGCGGCCTGGCAATCGGGATGCACGCTCCGGCCCCAAACGGGACCGGTGACCCATGCGATGCGCAGCCGCTGCGGATCACGCAGGGTGGCGAATGGCTCGGTAGGGGGCGCTGGGTCGGACGGGCGGGCCGGGTCGGCGCCGAGTGTGGCGTCCAGCAGGGCGGCGTTGTCGCGGACGGAGCGGGTGATGAAGCCCTGCGTGTCCATGTCGCCGGGCAGTTCCAGCCGCAGCGCCGAGGGTAGGCGGCCGCGGGACGGCTTGAACCCGAACACGCCGCAGCAGCTGGCGGGGATGCGGAGCGAGCCACCGATGTCGTTGCCGTGGGCTGCGGGCACGATGCCGGCGGCGACCGCGGCGGCCGCTCCGCCGGAGGAGCCGCCGGGGGTGAGCGCCGGGTCCCAGGGATTGCGCGCCGCGCCGTGCAGCCGCCCCTCGGTCACCGGGCGCAGGCCCAGCTCGGGCGTGTTGGTCTTGCCGAAGATCGCGAGCCCGGCCGCCTTCAGCCGGGTGACGAAGGCGTCGTCGGCGTCGGGCGTATAGTCGGCGAAGAAGCGGCTGCCGCTGGTTGTGGGATGCCCGGCAAGGGCGGCGCCGAGATCCTTCAGTAGGAACGGCACGCCGGCGAACGGCCCGTGCGGGTTGGCGGCCGGAGGGTCGAAACGTTGGACGATCGCGTTCAGGTCGTTCCCGGCATCCGCCCGGTCGCGCGCTTCGGCGAGCAGGTCGGCCGGGGTGGTGGCCCCGATTCGGACGGCTTCGGCCATCGCGGTCGCGTCTTGGTCGGTCAATGCAGGGCTCCCGATGGGCGGACATGCCGCCTGGCGTCCGGGCTGGCAAGGGAGTTCGGCTACCCGAGCAACGGCACCCGCTCCGCCAGCACGAACGGTCCCCCCGGGGTCGCCTGCGTGAACAGGCAGATGTCGCGCACGACCTGCTGCCGTTCGAGGGCAGTGGCGAAATGCGCCTCCGCCAGCGGCCGGACCACCGCGTGCTCGGCGGGGGACATGCGCCGGGTCAGCGTCATGTGAAAGCGCCAGGTGCCCAGAACGTAGGGGTAGCCCCAATCGAGCAGCATCGCGCCCTGCTCGACGGTCATCCCCGGCTTGCGGCGCCGGGCGATCTCGGCGGGGTCCGGCGGTACGCGGTGCACGTCCAAGGCCGTGACGCAGGCATCGGACAGGGCCTGCAGCGCCGGGCATGGCGCGGACTCCCGCAGGGCCAGGAAGCCGCCCAGATCGGCCACCTGCAAGGGCGGCAGGGTGAACGGCGCGATCCGCTCGGCCATCGCAGTGGCATCGTCCACCAGGCTGAACCAACCGTGGTTGAGCCGCATCGGCGGCTTCAGCGTGGCGTGGAACCCATACAGCCGCGGGTCGGCCGTCAGCTCGTCGCGGTCCGGATGCACCGTGCGCCGCCCGCTCGCCGGGTCACGACCCAACCAGTCGCACCCGGCGGCCCAGAGCGGGTCACTTTCCGGCGGCGCGTAGTACGCGGCGGCGCGGGCGCTCAAATCACCCGCTCGCCGGCCTTCCACACCTGGCGCACGATCGGCAGCCCGTCATGCACCCGCAGCCGCACCAGGTCGGCGCGCAGCCCGGCCTCGATCCGGCCGCGATCGGCGAGGCCGGCCATCCGGGCGGGCCGGTCGGTCACCAGCGCCACCGCGTCCGGCAGGGCGATCTCCCGGCAGGCGAACACGGCCTCGATCAGGCTGGCCGGGACGTAGTCGGACGCCAGCGCGTCCACCACCCGCTCGCGCACCAACTCGGCCACCGCCACGTTGCCGCTGTGGCTGCCGCCGCGGACGATGTTGGGCGCCCCGGCGATCACCTCCATCGCGCGCGCCCGGGCCGCCTGCGCCGCCTCGAGGGTGACGGGGAACTCGCTGATCCGGATGCCGTCGCGGTGGTTCTCCTCCACCTCCTCCTCGGTCCGGTCGTCATGGCTGGCCAGCACGGTGCCGCCCGGCCGGACCCGGTCCAGCAGGGCGCGGCGGTTCGGGTCCCGCAATCGCGCGCGCTGCTCCTGCAGCTCGACGATGCGGCGCTCGATCGTCGCGGCATCGTGGCCGTCCTTCGCCCGCATCGCCCGGTAGCGGTCGATGTTGGCGTATTGGCCGACGCCGGGCGAGTGGTCCATCAGGCTGATCAGCCGCACGCGCGGATGGTCGGCCACGGGGTCCAGCAGGCCCATCATGTCCGCCGCCGGCAATTCGCAGCGCAGATGCAGATAGTGGTCGCTCTTGAGAAGTCCGGTGCCAGCCAGGGCGTCCCCGTCGCTCACCCCGTCGAGGAAGGTACGGATACGGTCCTTGTCGAAGCCGAGGTCCCCCAGGCACAGCGCGTCGAACACCGTGGTGACGCCGGCGG
>CAXSEK010000241.1:0-5259 GCA_964235625.1 uncultured Acetobacteraceae bacterium | reverse complement strand
GCTTGGCATCCAGATATTCGACGAAAGACGGGACGTTGTGCAACGTCACGGACACGCACTTGCCATCGCGGCACTCGGCGAGGATCTCTACGACGCCACCCGGCATATCGAGCTTGAACCTCGTCTGCGGCTCGTCCATCGGCACCATCCCCGTTTCCAGCAGCACGGTGGCGATGCAGATGGTGTTCGAGCCTGACATCGGCGGGTATTCCGTCGGCTCCATGACGATCGCTCCCGCCACGCATTCGGGCCGGGTTGATGGGACGATCAGGTTGACGTGGCGGGCGACGCTGCCACGCGGTTCGCAGATCAAGAACCGCCGGATATGGTCGTGATCCCGCTCCATAGTGCGCATCTTCTCGTACATCGTCGCTCCCGGCGGAGGCAGGACGCCGCCGACGATGACGTCCCCGATCTCGCCTTCGGCATGGCAGCCGATGACCTGTATCGCCCGCTTCGCGCGCATCCGTTTTTCCTTACCGCGGCTAAAGCGCCCCGCCTTTCCGCCCCACCGCCGCCCCCAGCCGCAGCCGCAGTGCCTGCAGCTTGATGAAGCCCTGCGCATCTACCTGGTCGTAGGCGCCCTGGTCGTCCTCAAACGTCACCACGCGGGCGGAATACAGGCTGTGCGGGCTCTCCCGCCCGATCACCGAGACGTTGCCCTTGTAGAGCTTCAGCCGCACCATGCCGGTCACGCTGCGCTGGCTCTCGTCGATCGCGGCCTGCAACATGCGGCGTTCGGGGCTGAACCAGAAGCCGTTGTAGATCAGCGAGGCGTAGCGCGGCATCAGCTCGTCCTTCAGGTGCGCAGCCTCGCGGTCGAGCGTGATGCTCTCGATGCCGCGATGCGCCTGCAGTAGGATCGTGCCGCCCGGCGTCTCGTAGACGCCGCGGGACTTCATGCCGACGAAGCGGTTCTCCACCAGGTCCAGCCGGCCGATGCCGTTGGCCCGGCCCAGTTCGTTCAGCCGGGTCAGCAGCGAGGCGGGGGTGAGGCGCAGGCCGTCGATCGCCACGGCGTCACCGCGTTCGAACTCGACGGTGATGGTTGTGGCGTGGTCCGGCGCGTCCTCGGGGCGGATGGTGCGCTGGTAGACAAATTCGGGCGCCTCCTCCGCCGGGTCCTCCAGCACGCGGCCCTCGCTCGAGCTGTGCAGCAGGTTGGCGTCCACGCTGAAGGGGGCCTCGCCGAGCTTGTTCTTGGCGATCGGGATCTGGTTCTGCTCGGCGAACTCCAGCAGGCGGGTGCGGCTGGTGAGGTCCCACTCGCGCCAGGGGGCGATCACCGTCACGTCCGGCTTCAGCGCGTAATACGCGATCTCGAAGCGCACCTGGTCGTTGCCCTTGCCGGTGGCGCCGTGGGAGACGGCGTCCGCTCCGACTTCCTCGGCGATCTGGATCTGGCGCTGGGCGATCAGCGGGCGGGCGATGGAGGTGCCGAGCAGGTATTGGCCCTCGTAGATCGTGTTGGCGCGGAACATGGGGAATACGAAGTCCCGCACGAACTCCTCGCGCAGGTCCTCGACGAAGATCTGCTTGACGCCGAACATTTCCGCCTTCTTGCGCGCCGGCTCTAGCTCCTCGCCCTGGCCGAGGTCGGCGGTGAAGGTGATGACCTCGCAGTTGTAGGTCGTCTGCAGCCAACGCAGGATCACGCTGGTGTCGAGCCCGCCGGAATAGGCGAGCACGACCTTCTTCACATCGCGCACGGGCATGGCAGACTGGGTTCCTTCGGGCCGATCATCGCGCATAGACCCGAAGCGGGGGAGCGGCAAGCGTATGCGGTTTTTGTGGGTTGTGATGCTGCTGGTGGCGGCTGCGGCGCGGGCGGAACCGTTGCTGGACCCGCCGGCGATGGCGGGCATGGATGCGGCCGGGCGGTCGCAATACGCCGATTGGCTGCTGACCAACACGCCGCGGGCGTTCGCCATCGGCACGAATGGCAAGACCGGCTGGTACTCCGGCGGCAAGCTGCTGGACGACTCGCGCGCCCGCGCGGTTCAGCTGTGTATGGACCACGGCGGCACCGGCTGCCGGCCCTATGCCGAGGACCTGGCCGTGGTGTGGCCCGGGCGCGCGTGGCAGCCCGCGGCACCGCCGGGCCCGCTGGTGGACACGATCAACTACGGCTTCGTGCCGGACGAGCATTTCCTCTGGCATGGCCCAGCGGCGGCGCGCGGCGTGGTGGTGTGGTCCATCGGCACCGCGGCGAATGCCGCGGACATGCGCGGCGTCCAGCCGCCGCCCTACCTGCGCGCGTTCAACAACGTGGGGTATGACGTGATCCGCTTTGACCGTGCGCCGCTGGTGGACAACCCGGTGCGCGCGGCGGGCTGGCTACGGGACGAGTTGCCGGCCCTGCGCCGATCCGGCTACCGACAGATCGTCGCGGCAGGTGACTCGCGTGGCGCCTGGACGTCCCTGCAGGTGCTGGATACGGCGGGCCTGGCCGATGTGGTGATCGCCATCTCGCCCGCGGCTCATGGATCGGGTGGCAGTCCCAACCTGTCGGCGCAGATGGATGACCTGCGGGCGTTGGTCGGCCAGGCCGAGCCGTCCCGCACCCGCGTCGCGGTCGCCCTTTTCGCGGCCGATCCGTTCATCGCGGATGCCGGAAGCGAAATGCAACTGCTGCGCGCCCGTTTGCAGCCGAAAGCCGGCGGCTTGTTGCTGATCAGTGCCCCGGCAGGGCTTAGCGGGCATTCAGGGGGGATTGGCTACCAGTTTGCCCGCCGCTTCGGGCCGTGCCTGGTGCAATTCGCAACCGCGGCGGCGCCAGGAACAAACTGCCCAGAGTAAGGAGCCCTCCCTCTTCGGGGAAGGGAGCAGGAGCTAGGCCGCTGGCCTCATCTTGACGCTCTCCGTCCGCAGTTGGCCGCACGCCGCCAGGATGTCCTGGCCGCGCGGCGTGCGGACCGGGCTCGCGAACCCGGCGTCCATCACGATACGGGCGAACGCGTCCAGGCGCTCCCGCGTGCTGGGCTGGTAGGCGCTGCCGGGCCAGGGGTTGAACGGGATCAGGTTCACCTTGGCTGGAATGCCGGCGATCAGCCGCACCAGCTCGCGCGCATCTGCCTCGGTGTCGTTGATACCGCGCAGCATCACGTATTCGAAGGTGATGCGGCGGGCGTTGGAGGCACCCGGATAGCGGCGGCAGGCCGCCAGCAGGTCCGTGATGGGGTATTTGCGGTTCAGCGGCACGATCTCGTCCCGCAGTTCGTCGCACACCGCGTGCAGCGAGACGGCCAGGTTCACGCCCAGCTCCTCGCCGCAGCGGTCCATCATCGGGACCACGCCCGAGGTGGACAGCGTGATGCGGCGGCGGGACAGGCCGATGCCCTCGCCATCCATCACGATCCGCATCGCGCGGGCGACGTTCTCGTAGTTATACAGTGGCTCGCCCATGCCCATCAGCACGATGGTGGAGAGTAGCCTGGGCGTCTCACCGCGCGGCGAGGGCCACTCGGCGTAGGCGTCCCGCGCCGCCATGAACTGGCCGACGATCTCCGCCGCACCCAGGTTACGCACCAGGCGCTGGGTGCCGGTGTGGCAAAACCGGCAGGACAGGGTGCAGCCGACCTGGGAGGAGATGCAGACGGCGCCGCGATCCTCCTGCCGGTCGGGGATGTAGACGGTCTCCGCCTCCTGCCCGTCGCGAAAACGGAACAGCCATTTGCGGGTGCCGTCCGTGCTGGTCTGCTCGGTGGCAATGCCGGGACGCCCGATCACGAAACGCCCGGCCAGCTTCTCCTGCAACGGGCGGGCGATGCTCGACATGGCGGCGAAATCAGTGGTGCCCTGATGGTAGATCCAGTGCCACAGCTGCTTGGCCCGGAAAGGCTTCTCGCCGATCGCGGCCAGTTCCTGCACCAGTTCGTCGCGCGACAGCCCCACCAGCTCGCGGCGGCCATCCGTCAGTGCGATCGGCGGCGGGGAGAACAGCGCGGACTTCGCGAGGATGCGGTCGCGGTCGCTCTCGGTCAGCTTGGCGGCGTCGGTGAGTGGGGCGGCCAAGCTCAACCCTTGCCGCTGCCGGCACAGGCCTTGTTGATCGCGGCATAGGCGGGCGAGAAGCCGCGCAGGTTAAAAGTGTCGAGGATCGTGCTGCCACGCGGGCCGGCCGATTTGGCGACCGCCTGTCGGCCGCGCTCGAACGCGCCCACGGTCGCGTGGCCGTCGCGCGCGAAGGCGGAGCGCTGGCTGGTGTAGAACGGCTCGGCCGGGCCGCCCTCCACCTGCACCGTGACCTCGGCATTCGGGGCGTAGGCGAACCCGGCGCTGATGGCCACCGCGTCCCGCGCGCCGCCGGGCCGCTGGGTCACGGTCAGGACCACATCGCCCCGCCCGGGCAGTGGGGGAGCGGAGGTGGCGGCGCGGGTAAACGCGTAGCATACGGTCTGCCCAGCTTCCTGGTGCGTGGCGGCGGTCCAATCCTCGAATTTGCCGATGGCGCGGGGTGCCGCGGGCACCGGGTGCGTCGCCGGGTGAGGCGCCGTGGCGTGGGAGGGGCGGGGTTGCGCCAAGGCCTGCATGACGGGCGAGGCGCCGACGGCCACGAGCAGCAGCAGGGGTATGGGTCGCATAGCGCTCAGATACGGCGGAGGCGGCCCGCGGACAAGCAGAGACGGTAGCAAATGTGACGTTTGAGTTGACAACTCATGGGGCCGTGTCGATCCTGGATGCAGGGATACCAACCGTCCCGTCCCGGCCCGATGGAACGCCGCGAACGCCCGTCACCACTTCACCGAAGTGCTGGAGGCAGCCGATACTGGCCGGCCGCAGACGATCGTGCACCGGAACGGGCGCGAATATGTGCTGGTAAGCAAGCCGACGTACGACGCAATGAAGCCGGACCTGCTGACGGTGTTGAAGTCGTTCGACTTTGGCGACGGGGAAGATGAGCTGGATCAGATCTTGGCTGAACTCCGCCCGGGGCATCAAGACGGGTAGCCGCTGATTGCTGATCGACTCCAACATCATCAGTGCAACCCGCCGGGCAAACCGGAACAGCGACATCATAAATTGGCTTGATGCTCGCCGGTCTGGCGGAGTTTATCTGCCGGCGCCGGTTGTTACCGAACTTTCATACGGCATTGCCCTCGTAAAGCAACTGGTTGCTAGAGCCATGCTGGAAGCGTGGCTGAGCCGAGTGCTCGGCAGCGAGAAGACCGTCGCGATGGATGCGGATGCTTTCGAACTATACGGCCGCATGCTTGCCTCCCCGCCTCTTGCCGCTTTCCGCATGGCGCAGCCCGGGAG
>CAXSEK010000240.1:0-5269 GCA_964235625.1 uncultured Acetobacteraceae bacterium | reverse complement strand
AGGCCCGCCCAGGGCACGGGGCCCTTCAGCTCCCCGCGCCATGCTGCGTAGCCAAGCAGCAACACCCCCGTTATCAGGAAGCGCACCCCGCCGAAGATCGCGGGCGGGCAGGTGGTCAATGCCAGCTTGGCGACCGTGAACCCGCTGGCCCAGGCGAGCACAAACAACAGCACCGCCACCGCGTAGATCAGCCTTCCGCGCATCCCGCTCAGCCGGGCAGCAGGACCGTGGCGGTCGCTTGTGCGGCGATCCCCTCGCCACGGCCGGTGAAGCCGAGGCGCTCGGTAGTGGTCGCCTTGACCGAGATCCGCCCCTCGTCCACGCCTAGCAGCTCGGCCACCCGGGCGATCATCGCGGGCGCGTGGGGAGTTATCTTGGGGCGCTCGCAGATCAGCGTCACGTCCGCATTGGCCAGCATGCCGCCGCGCGCCGCGATCCTCCCGGCGGCATGGCGCAGGAAATGGGCGCTGTCGCGGTCCTTCCACTCGGCCTCGCTGGGCGGAAAGTGACGGCCGATATCGCCCTCGGCCAGCGCGCCGTAGATCGCGTCGCATAGGGCGTGGATGCCGACATCGGCGTCCGAATGCCCGGCCAGCCCCCAGTCATGCGGCACGGTTATGCCGCACAGTATGAGCGGGCGCCCCGCTTCGGCGGCATGCACGTCGAAGCCGCTGCCGGTGCGGGGCAGCAGGCTTTGGGTCAAGGCACGGTCGAGCCGCACGAGATCCTCCGGGAAGGTCAGCTTGATGTTATCGTCCGAGCCGGGGACGATGGCGACCGCGTGCCCGGCCATTTCCAGCAAGGCCGCGTCGTCCGTGGCGCCGCTACTGCCGGTGGCGTGCAGGGCGCGTAGCAAATGGTAGCGGAACGCCTGCGGCGTCTGCGCCCGGAATAGCCCGTCCCGCGGGACGGTGCCGGTGATGCGGCCGGACTGCACGCGCTTGAGCGTGTCCGCAACCGGCACCGCCGGGATCGCGCCGTCATGCGTGCGTAACGCGGCGAGCAGGGCAGGGATTGTGGTAGGCGGCAGGAACGGCCGGGCTGCGTCGTGCACCAGCACGATGTCGGGCGCGCTGCCGGCCAGCGCCCGCAACCCGGCGGAGACGCTGGCTTGCCGCGTATCACCGCCGGACACGGCCGGCAGCACCGGTAAGCCATTGAGCGCCGCGGCGATGGGTTCGGCGTCGCCAACCGGCAACAGGGTAAAGACGTGGGCTAGCAGCGCCTCCGCCGCATGGCGGATCACGGGCTTGCCCGCGACGACCATGAACTGCTTGGGGATGGAGCCGCCGAAACGGCTGCCGGTGCCGGCGGCGACCAGGAGGGCGGCAATGCGCATGGCGGAGGAATGCGCGGCGGGGCGGGGCACGTCAATGGAGCGGGTTCGGCCAGGCATGACGTAGACGCCTTCAACCTTCCCCTTGCGACGGTGCGCCAGATATCGATGTCCTACCTCAAGCCATGGTTTTTCTTCTCTCCATCATGGTCGAGTTCCGGTGTGGAGAAACAGCCTGAGTAGGATAGCGATGACCAGCGGGTAGAGCGTGCCCACCATCCACTTCAGGACAGCAACGTCACGCTTGATGTCCACCGCGTCGTCATCCCATTTGCTTAGAGCGGATGCCGCTTTCAGCGCCTTATCTTCTCGCACGTCAATGACCGGAAAGCCTCGAATACTTTGGCTTTTATATTGCTCATATTCACCTCGTGATTAGCTATCCGGGCGTCACTTGTCGCTGAGCATAACTTCCCAGAGACGATGACACCTCCTGCAAAGGGCGCGAACGGTCAAATTGTTATTTTATGTCAAACGTTACCACATCGAGTTCTCGGCTGCTCTCTGAGCAGGACGTGCCGCGGCTGTCCCTCGGTCGCCGTTTACCGCTGAGCCTTACCTCTGAACCCTTCGCGATTGCCACAAGCTAGTCTCCCGCCTAATCTGCCCAAATGCTAGGCAGTCCGACACTTCCCTCCATCGCCCTCGGCACCGGGTCTCGCGCCGTCACCCTGGATACGCCGGTCGTGCTGGCACCGATGTCCGGCGTCACCGACCTGCCGTTCCGCCGGTTGGCCAAGCGGCTCGGCACCGGGATGGTGGTGTCCGAGATGATTGCGTCCTGGGCGATGGTGCGTGAGAACCAGGCAACCCTGCGCATGGCCAGCGTGGACGGCAACGGACCGAACGCCATCCAGCTCGCCGGGTGCGACCCGGCGGCGATGGCGGAGGCGGCGCGCATCGCCGAGGGGCGTGGTGCGGGCCTGATCGACATCAACTTCGGCTGCCCGGTGAAGAAGGTTGCGGTCGGGCAGAGCGCCGGGTCCGCGCTGATGCGGGACGAAGTCGGCGCGGCCCGCATCTTGGAGGCGACTGTCCGCGCGGTGCCCGTCCCCGTCACGCTCAAGATGCGCATGGGCTGGGACCACGCGACGCTGAACGCGCCGAAGCTCGCCCGCATCGCGCAGGAGTGCGGCATCGCCCTGGTCACGGTGCACGGCCGCACCCGGCAGCAATTCTACACGGGCTCGGCCGACTGGGACTTCATCGCGTCGGTGAAGGACGCGGTCGATATCCCGGTCATCGCCAACGGCGACATCACCACCGTGGACGAGGCGGCGGAGGCACTTCGCCGCTCCGGCGCCGACGGCGTGATGGTGGGTCGCGGCTGCTATGGCCGGCCGTGGTTCCCGGCGCAGGTTGCGGCCTTCCTACGGGAAGGCCACCGCCTGCCCGACCCGTCTCTGGCGATGCAAAAATCAATCCTTCTAGAGCATTACGAAGCGATGCTGGTTCATTTCGGCGCCGTTCCGGGGCTGCGGCTAGGCCGCAAGCACGTCGCCTGGTACTCGCGAGGCCTGCATGGCTCGGCGGAGTTCCGCGCCGCGGTGATGCGTTGTGACGACGTACCTGCCGTCAAGCAGTTCATCGACGCATTCTACGATCCGCTTATCGAGGGCGCGCACGCACCACGCACGGACCTTCCGACCGCGCTGGCGGCATGACGAGTGCAGTCGCGCGCGGTATGCTTCAAGTCATCGGGCGAGCGCCGCCCCCATCGCTGGACGCCGCCGTGATGCTGGGCGCGCTGCCGGTCCCCGTCCTGCTGCTGGACGCGGCGAACCGTTTCCGCTTCGCCAACCATGCGGCGGAGCAGTTTCTCGGCTTGTCCATGCAGCAGCTGTCGAATATAGGCCTGGCGGACCTGCTACCCGGTGACCATCCGTTGTTCGCGCTGATCCGGCAGGTGCGCCAGAGCGGCATCACCATCTCCGACCACGATCTCACCCTCGAGAGCCCCCGGCTGCACAAGCAGGACATTACCGTGCAGGCGACCGCGCTGAACGAGGAACCCGGCGCCGTGCTGCTCTCGCTGCAGGACGCCTCGGCTGCAAGGGCGCTCGACCGGCAGACGGTGTTCCGCTCCGCCGCCCGCTCCGTCAGTGGCATGGCGGCGGTTCTGGCGCACGAAGTGAAGAACCCGCTCTCCGGCATCCGCGGCGCCGCGCAACTGCTGGAGAGCAGCGTGGCCGAGGCCGACCGCGAACTGGCCGTGCTGATCCGCGACGAGGCCGACCGCATCCGCGCCCTGGTGGACCGGATGGAGGTGTTCGACGAGAAGCCGGTCGAGCTGCGCGCCGTCAATATTCACCGGGTGCTGGAACACGTGCGGCGCCTGGCGCAGACCGGGTTCGCGGCCCATCTGCGTTTCGTCGAGGCGTACGATCCATCGCTGCCGCCGGTGCTCGGCAACCGGGATCAGCTAGTGCAGGTGTTCCTGAACCTGGTAAAGAATGCCGCCGAGGCGGTTACCACGACAGGCCTGGACGGCGAGATCATCCTGACCACCGCCTACCGCCACGGCGTGCGGCTGGCCGTCCCGGGCTCGACCCAGCGCGTGCATCTGCCGCTCGTGGTAACGGTGCGCGACAACGGGCCCGGCATCGGCGACGACATTACGCCGCATTTATTCAAGCCGTTCGTGACGTCCAAGCCCTCCGGCAGCGGCCTCGGGCTGGCGTTGGTGGCCAAGATCGTGGCGGACCATGGTGGGTTGATCGAAGTGGACAGCCGGCCGGGGCGCACGGAAGTTGCTCTGCACCTGCCGGTGATGAGCGAGGGCGAAGGGGAAGGGTAAACGCAGGACGGTGTCCTGCACCCAGCTGGGGCCAACCCTTGGGGAGGGGCGTCCCCTGCATCCTGTTGTTAGTGGGGTTGAATGACAGTTCCAACGGTGTTGATTGCCGATGACGACCGGTCCATCCGGACCGTGCTGACACAGGCGCTCGGGCGGTCGGGATACCAGGTCCGCTCCTGCTCCAACGCTGCGACCCTCTGGCGCTGGGTGGAGGATGGGGAAGGCGACCTGGTCATCACCGACGTGGTGATGCCGGACGAGAACGGGCTCGACCTGATCCCGCGCATCCGCCGGGTCCGCCCGGACCTGCGCGTGGTGGTGATGAGCGCGCAGTCCACGCTGATGACGGCGGTGAAGGCCGCGCAACGCGGGGCGTTCGAGTACCTGCCGAAACCGTTCGACCTCAAGGAACTGCTGGCCGTGGTGGGCCGGGCGCTGGCCGCCCCGCCGCCGCTGCCGCCGCCGGGCGAGCCGGTGGAGAAAGACGAGAAGCTGCCGCTGATCGGCCGCTCGGTCGCGATGCAGGAGATCTACCGCTCAATCGCCCGCCTCACCACCGCCGACCTGACGGTGATGGTCACCGGCGAGTCGGGCACCGGCAAGGAGCTGGTGGCCCGCGCACTGCACGATTACGGCCGGCGCCGCGCCGCTCCGTTCGTGGCCATCAACATGGCCGCCATCCCGCGCGAGCTGATCGAGAGCGAGCTGTTCGGGCACGAGCGCGGCGCCTTCACCGGCGCCCACAACCGCAACCAGGGCCGCTTCGAGCAGGCGGCCGGCGGCACGCTGTTCCTGGACGAGATCGGCGACATGCCGCACGAGGCGCAGACCCGGCTGCTGCGCGTGCTGCAGGAGGGCGAGTTCACCACCGTCGGCGGGCGCCAGCCGATCAAGGCCAACGTCCGCATCGTGGCCGCCACCCACCGCGACCTGCGCCAGGCGATCCGTTCGGGGCAGTTCCGCGAGGATTTGTTCTACCGCCTGAACGTGGTGCCGATCCGCCTGCCGCCCTTGCGGGAGCGGACCGAGGACATCCCCGTGCTCGCCCGCCACTTCCTCGACAAGGCGCGGGAGATGGGGCTGCCCGGCAAGTCGCTGGATGCCGGGGCGCTCGAGCGGCTGCGCGGCTATCGCTG
>CAXSEK010000239.1:0-5288 GCA_964235625.1 uncultured Acetobacteraceae bacterium | reverse complement strand
CAAAAGGCCGTGGCGGTCGAGGTCGCTCGGCGTGCTCAGGCCGAGATGGACGAGATCGCAGGCCGGGTCAAGGAACCGGTAGATCCGTAACCTCACACAGATTGATCCGGCGCTTCTCCAGGGTTCGGCCGCCCTCGAACACGAAACGCACATCCCACAGGCACTGTCCAGGTGGCAAGCGGATGACCTTCGTCGCGTCGGCATCGACCGTATCGTCACCCAACCGGTCCTGCCCCCAGTTTGTCGTGCCAACCTGGCGGACGTACACCTCGTTGATCTCCCGCCTGCCATTGTTGACGATCCGAAAGGACGGGTCGCGTGCCGACTGGGACGGGTTCGGATCCCCGGCTGCGGGCGGAGCCGACGGCGTGCCGCCCCCTCGCGTCTCGCCGAAACTGATGTTGTCGACGCTGCAGGTATTGACGCCGCGGCGTTCCTCGCTGCGCCCGTCCTCGTAGACAATCCGAAGGTCAAAGAGGCACGTACCATCGGCATGCAGCCGTATCGGCGCGTTGGCGCCCGGATCGATCGTGTCGTCGGCCAACTGATCCCGGCCCCAACCGGACGCGGCGGCCGGGCTGACATAGACCTGATTGATGGCCTGGCTCGAGCGGTTCACCAGGTAGAAGGACGGGTTTGGCGCATCGGCGAGGGCTGTCACTGGCAGCAGGGCGAAGCAGGCAATCAGCAGACGCTTGGCCATGGGCTCGTTCTCGTCATTGCGCGCCTGACGCTAGACCGTCCGCCGCCGCCAGTGAAGCGACGGCCGCGTGATCCGCGCCGCTTTCGTCAGCCGGCTGACCGCAGCGAGCCAGAGCAGTTGCGGCGGCAGGACCATCATGACCCAGAGCGGCTTCCACGTCGGCGCCGCGACGAGGAATGCGAGGCAGCAGAGCGTCCCCCAGACGACGAACCCCCAATGGACTAGCGTCACATGCAGGGCCGGGACCCCGCTGCGATGAGCCAGTTGATAGAGGTGCGACCGGTGTGCCTCCGCCAGTGGTTCCCCGGCAAGAAATCGCCGCAGCAAGGTGAAAGCCACGTCGAACAGCACACCGGCCAGCAACATCGGCACCAGCGCGATGGAAAGCTCGGCCGCTTCGAACCGGCCCGCGGCGACGGCCAACACCGCCAGGAGGAAGCCGCAGAACTGGCTGCCGACGTCGCCCATAAAGATGCGGGCATGGGGGAAGTTGAATGGGATGAACCCCAGGTTGCCGGCGAGCAGGATCAAGGCGGCGAAATAGATGAACGGCGCACCCAGCCACGCTCCGATGCCCGCCAAGACGGCGCAGGTCAGGCCCGTGACACCCGAGGCAAGGCCGTTCAGCCCATCGATGAAGTTCATCGCGTTCGTCGCGGCAACGATCCAAGCCACAGTCAGCAAGGGGCCAAACCAGCCGAGTTGCACCGTGCCGAAGCCCGGCACCCGCAGAAACGTGAGTGTCAGACCGCCGGCGACCGCCAGCAGGGCCGCACCGATCTGCGCCAGCAACTTGACGGAGGCTGGCCAGTAGAACAGGTCATCGAGGAAGGCGACGGCCGCGATACCGAAGGCGGCTACCATCACGGCCTGGAAATACGGGTCGGCGATGCGGCTCGATGCGGCATATTCGTAGAGCACCCCCATCCCGAGGAGGAAGGCCAGCACGATCCCGACCCCGCCCCCCTTCGGCGTCGGGCGCGTGTGGCTGCTGCGGGCGCTGGGTACGTCGATCGCACCTACCCGGGTCATGCCCCACACGGCCGCCGCCGAAATCAGCGCGAGACAGGCGCAAAACCCGACATGGGTGGCGAACGCAGCAGCGGTCACGGCAGCTCCGGGATGGCAGGATTGGCTTGGAGGCGACGCAGTGCGCTATAGGGGTGGTGGCATGCCCTCGCAACGCTCCGCCTTTCGTATCCTGACGAACGTGGCGCTGGATGGCGCGCTGGCCGCCGTGGCTGCGGTCGTGGCGCGATGGGTCGCCGACCCCGGCGGGGGGCTGCTCCATCCGCTCTGGTTCCTCGGTGGCGGCGCCATAACATTGCTGCTGGGCGGGCTTCCCTTCCGCCTGTCCCAGCAATATTGGCGCTTCTCGGGTATCGAGGACCTGGTCGGCGTCGCCGGGGGCAGCGTGCTGAGCGCCCTGCTGTTCGCCCTGATTTGGACCGTCACCGGCTACGGGCTGCCAACGCCCACCTTCCCGATCGTCCATGGGATGACGCTGATGGTGTTCCTTGGGGCGCCCCGCGTCTTCTACCGGCTGTCCCGCGCCCGGTTCCGTGCGGGGCCCAAGGCGGTCCAGTCCGTGCTGCTGGTCGGCGCGGGGGAGGGGGCGGACAGCTTCATCCGCGCCGTCGCCAGCGAGCGTCAGCCGCAACTGCGTGTGGCCGGTCTGCTATCGCTCGGCCGCAACCAGACGGGGCGGAGGATGCAGGGCCGCCCCATCCTGGGCGGTGTTTCCGAAGTGCGGCGCGTGCTGGAGCGGCTTGCCGCCTCCGGACGGCTGCCCGACGCACTCGTGGTGACGGAGCCCAAGCTGGCCGGCTCGCGCATGGGCTACCTGCTCGAGGAGGCGCAACGCCAAGGCATTCCCGTCCGCCAGGCGCCCCGCCCGACGGAGCTGAGGGAGGCTGGCGGGATCGAGCTGAAGCCAGTAGCGCTGGAGGATCTGCTGAACCGCCCCCAGGTCCGCCTGGACCGGGACGGCATGGCTCGCCTGGTCCGTGGCCGCCGCGTCCTCGTCACCGGCGCCGGCGGCACGATCGGTTCTGAACTGGCGCGTCAGGTGGCAGCGCTGGATCCAGCCGCGCTGACCCTGCTCGACAGCGGCGAGTATGCCCTCTGGCAGATCGACCTCGAGCTCGGTGAGACCTTTCCCGGCCTCCCGCGCCACCCGGTAATCGCCGACGTCCGTGACGAGAACCGTTTGCAGGCCGCTTTCGCCATTGCCCGGCCCGAGCTGGTGTTCCATGCGGCGGCGTTGAAACATGTTCCGATGGTCGAGGCTAATCCGGGTGAAGGGCTGCTTACCAATGCCGGCGGCACTCGCGCCGTGGTGGATGCAGCGGCGGCCTGTGGTGCCGCAGCGACGGTGCTGATCTCTACCGACAAGGCAGTCAACCCGAGCAGCCTGATGGGCGCCAGCAAGCGGCTCGCGGAAATGTACTGCCAGGCAATGGACGATCACGCTCGGGAGCACGGCGGGATGCGCTGCGTCACCGTCCGCTTCGGCAACGTGCTGGGTTCGACGGGCAGCGTCGTGCCGTTGTTCCGCCGCCAGCTGGCCCGCGGCGGGCCGCTGACCGTGACGCATCCGGACATGCAGCGCTACTTCATGACGGTGCGGGAGGCGGTCAGCCTGGTGCTGCAGGCGACGGTTGTCGGCATGGAGGAGGGGGCACCGGATGGCGGCATCTTCGTGCTCGATATGGGCAAGCCGGTGAAGATCGTCGATCTCGCACGCCAGATGATCCGCCTGGCCGGCCTCCGCCCGGACCTGGACGTGCAGGTGGAGTTCACCGGTTTGCGGCCCGGTGAGAAGCTGTTCGAGGAGCTATTCCATGGCGAGGAACCCCCGGTGCCGACCGGGCATCCCGGCCTGCTGATGGCAACGCCCCGCAACGTCGATGCGGCAGCCGTTCGCCGTGCCATCACGGACATGACCGCGGCCTGCCGCTCCGGCCACCTGGACACGGCACTGTCCCTGCTCAGCCGCATGGTCCCCGAATTCGAGCACGACACCGCCCGCCACCATGCCGCCGAACCCGCCAGGAGCCCCGCGTGATTCCCTTTCTCGACCTCAAGGCACAGCAAGCCCGCATAGAGCCGGAGCTGCGGCGCCGGCTGGAGGCGGTGCTGGGCCACTGCCAATTCATCCTCGGCCCCGAAGTGGCGGAACTCGAAGACAGGTTGGCGCAGTATTGCGGGGCCGGCCACTGCGTCAGCGTGAGCTCCGGCACCGACGCCCTGCAGATCGCGATGATGGCCGAAGGCATTGGCCCAGGCGACGCCGTCTTCCTGCCGGCCTTCACATATACCGCGACGGCTGAAGTGCCCCTTGTGCTCGGTGCCACGCCCGTTTTTGTCGACGTGGACCCGGCGACCTTTCAGATCGACCCGGCGCACCTGGCCGACCGGGTCGCCGCGATACGGACCGCCGGCAAGCTCCGTCCACGTGCGTTGGTGGGCGTGGACCTGTTCGGCCAGCCAGCCGACTGGCCCGCCTTGCGCGCTGTGGCGGAACGGGAGGAGTTGTTCACGATCGATGACTGCGCACAGAGTTTCGGCGCCAGCTTGGCCGGCCGCAAGCTGGGCCGCGAGGCGGCGGTGACCACGGTCAGCTTCTTCCCGTCCAAGCCGCTGGGCGGCTACGGCGACGGCGGTGCCATGTTGACCGACTCCGCCGAACGCGCCGCGCTTTACCGGTCGCTTCGGACGCATGGCGAGGGAACCACCCGGTATGAGGTGCTGCGGACGGGCATGAACGGCCGCCTGGACACGCTTCAGGCAGCGGTGCTCCTGGCAAAGCTGGACGTGTTCGATGCCGAGCTTGCCGCGCGCGACCGGATTGCCGCCCTCTATGACCGCCGGCTCGGCAACGTTCTCGGTGTCCCAGCCCGCGTTCCCGGCTCGGTGAGTGCCTGGGCCATCTATGCCGTCCTGCTCGAGGATGGTGCGACGCGTGACAGGGTTCAGGCGGCACTTCGGGCAGAGGGTGTGCCGACTGCCATCTACTACCCGCGTGCCTTGCATCAGCAGCCGGCCTATGCTGGCAGCCACGATGGAACCGCCATGCCCATTGCCGAGGACCTTGCGACCCGGATCATGGCGTTGCCCATCCACCCTGATCTGCGCGACGAGGATGCCGAGCGCGTGTGCGACGCGTTGGTGGCAGCCCTGGGCTAGCGGGAACCACGGCCGGCAACCGCCGTTCGTGGCCTCATGCAAAACCAACCCAAGCAACCCGCCGAGTTGCCGCCCGAGGGCAGTATCGACCCTGAGACGGTCAGCCATACCGAGCACGGCATCCCGCCCTCGATCCATGAGGACGAGCCGACCGGTTTGCCGACGAGCGATCGCCACCATGGCGAGGTCACCCCGACCAAACCGTGACCTGGGTCGGTGCGGGATTATCCAGTGTCTGCCGACCGCTAGATCATGGGGTGATCGAGGCGTGCCGGACGGGGTTGCGTCTCTTGGGCGACCTCGGTAGGGAATGGGCGCGTTGTGCCCCGGCGCTGTTGTAGCTCAGTGGTAGAGCACTCCCTTGGTAAGGGAGAGGTCGAGAGTTCAATCCCCTCCA
>CAXSEK010000238.1:0-5293 GCA_964235625.1 uncultured Acetobacteraceae bacterium | reverse complement strand
CACGGTCGACCAGGCGACGGGGACGATCAAGCTGAAGGCGACCTTCCCCAACCCGGCGCTCGCCTTGTGGCCGGGCGGCTTCATCAACGTGCGCCTGCTGGTGGAGACGGAGCGCGACGTGGTCACGGTGGCGCCGACCGCGGTGCAGCGCGGGCCGCAGGGGGCTTACGTGTATCTGGTGAACGGCAACGCGACGGTGACGCGCAAGCCGATCCAGGTCGGCCACGAGGACGAGAGCGTGTCGGTGGTGAGCGCCGGGTTGCAGGCGGGGGACCAAGTGGTGGTGGACGGTGCGTCCCGCCTGACGGATGGCGCGAGGGTGAAGGTGCAGGAAGTCGGCGAGCCGGCGGCGGACGCTGCCGCACCCGCGCGGCGGCGCGCGCCGGGCCAAGGGCGGCAACGGGCGTCTGCCGCGCCGTGAAGCTCCGAAATCTACTGAGCGCAGTTCTGTTGTGCGAACTAGTCTCATGTTCACCGTTCTCGGACCAAACGCTCAAATATGACGTCATGATGAATAGACTTGGCCTGCACGCTGACGATATCCGAATAATTGCCAAAAACAGAGTCGACGATACTATGTGTTTTCAAGCCGAGGCAAATGGTGAGGTGCTTGATTGTAAAAGTGTAGTGGTCGACCTTGGCCTTTTCGGGGCCGGCGGTTGCGATCACCACTTCCGCAAGGGGAGGGGAACGAACGACGCGCCATGAACATCTCCGCCCCCTTCATCGCGCGGCCTGTCGCCACCGCCTTGCTGGCGGTGGCCGTGTTGCTGGCCGGGCTGCTCGGCTATGGCGCGCTGCCGGTGTCGGCATTGCCGCAGGTCGACTTCCCCACCATCGAGATCTCGACCCAGTTGCCCGGCGCCAGCCCCGAGGTGACGGCAACGCTGGTCACCGCCAGCCTGGAGCGGCAGTTCGGGCAGATCACCGGCCTGGCCTCGATGGAGAGCACCAGCAGCGAGGGCACCAGCCAGATCACGCTGCAGTTCAACCTGACGCGGTCGATGGATGGTGCGGCGCAGGACGTGCAGGCCGCGATCAACGCCGCCTCCGGCACGCTGCCCTCCACCCTGCCCTACCCGCCGGTCTACGCGAAGGTGAACCCGGCGGACGCGCCGGTCGTGACCCTGGCGTTGACCTCGGACAACGTGCCGCTCGACCTGGTGGCGGACGCGGCGGACACGCTGCTGCAGCCCAAGCTCAGCCAGATCGACGGGGTGGGCAAGGTGACGGTGCAAGGCGGGTTGCGCCGGGCCATCCGGGTGCGGATCGATCCGGCGCGGCTGGCCGCCTACAACCTGTCGATGGAGGATATTCGGACCGCGGTCTCCGCTGCGAACGTGAACGGGGCGAAGGGCGGGTTCGACGGCCGGGCGCAGGCCTTCGCGCTGTCCACCAACGACCAGTTGCTGACGCCGGACGCCTACCGCCAGCTGGTGATCAGCTACAAGGACGCTGCCCCCCTCCGCCTCAAGGACGTGGGCACCGTGGAGGCGGACGTGGAGAACAACCGCGTCATCTCCGCCCTCGACGGCCATCCCGCCGTCATCCTGGACATCCAACGCCAGCCGGGTGCAAACATCGTGCAGACCGTGGCCGACATCCGCGCCGCCCTGCCGCAGTTGGAACAGTCGCTGCCCGCCGGCGTGACGCTGCAGGTGGTGACCGACCGGACGGAGACGATACGGGCTTCGGTGGCGGACGTGCAGTTCACCCTGTTGCTGGCGATCGGGCTGGTGATCGCGGTGATCTACCTGTTCCTTGGCTCCTGGCGCGCGACGGTGATCCCGGGAATCGCGCTGCCGCTGTCGCTGATCGGCACGTTCGGCGTCATGTCCCTTCTGGGGTTCGCGCTGGACAACCTCTCGCTGATGGCGCTGACCGTTTCCACCGGGTTCGTGGTGGACGACGCGATCGTCATGATCGAGAACGTGGTCCGCTACATCGAGCAGGGCGTGCCGCCGCTGGAGGCCGCCTATCGCGGGGCCAAGCAGATCGGCTTCACCATCGTGTCGCTCACCGTCTCGCTGGTGGCGGTGTTCATCCCGCTGCTGTTCATGACGGGCGTAGTTGGCCGGCTGTTCAACGAGTTCGCGGTCACCCTCGCCGTCTCGGTCGTGGTTTCGGCCGTGGTGTCGCTCACCCTGACGCCCATGATGTGCGGGCGGCTGCTGCGGCCCTTCGATCCGGAGCACAAACAAAGCCGGATCGCCCGCGCGTTCGACGCCGGGTTCCGCCGGCTCACGACCGGCTACAAGCGCACCCTAGGCTGGGCGCTGCGGGCGCAGGCGCTGATCCTGCTGGTCGCCATCGGCACGCTTGCCGGCACCATCCTGCTGTATGTCGTGATCCCGAAGGGTTTCCTCCCAGCGCAGGACACGGGGGTGATCGTGGCGGTCACGGAGGCGAGCCAGGCGATCTCCATCCCCGCCATGGCCAAGCTGCAGGAGCAGTTCGCCACCATCGCGCAGCACGACCCGGCGGTGGCCAGCGTCGCCTCCTTCGTGGGCGCCGGGTCGATCAATCCCACGCCCAATAGCGGCCGGCTGACCATCGCGCTGAAGCCGCGGCCGCAGCGCGATCCAGTGGGCGTGGTGCAGGCCCGGCTGCAACAGGCGGCGGACGCCGTGCCGGGCCTAAGCGTGTTCACCCAGCCGGTGCAAGACATCCAGATCGGCACCCGCGTGAGCCGGACGCAATACCAATACACGCTGGTGGACACCGACGGGGCGGAACTCGCGCTTTGGGCCCCCCGCCTGCTCGCCCGGCTGCAGCAGGCGCCGGAGCTGCGCAACGTCGCGTCCGACCAGCAGGACGAGGGGCTGGTCACCAAGGTCACGGTGAACCGGGAAGCGGCGCAGCGCCTCGGCGTGTCGATGCAGACGATCCAGGACGTGCTGTACGACAGCTTTGGCCAGCGCCAGATCTCGACCATCTTCTCCCAGGCCAACCAGTACCGCGTGATCCTCGAGGCGGACCCGGCGTGGCAGGCGGACCCCAGCTCCCTGCTGCGGCTGCGCGTGCCCGGCGTGCTGTCGGCCCAGGGGCAGACCACCACCGCCGGCGCCACGGTTAGCGGGGCAGCGCAGAACCTCATCCCGCTCTCCGCCGTGGCCGGCATCAGCCAGACGGTCGGCCCGCTGGCCATCACGCACGAGCAGCAGTTCCCCTCGGTGACGCTGTCCTTCGACCTGGCACCGGGTGCCTCGCTGGGGGACGCGGTGCCAGCGGTTCAGGCAGCGGAGCAGAGCCTCGGCCTGCCCGAAACCGTCAGCGGCGCTTATGCCGGCGATGCCGCCGAGTTCCAGCGCTCGCTCGTCTCCGAGCCCTACCTGATCCTGGCGGCTGTGGTGGTGATCTACATCGTGCTGGGCGTTTTGTACGAGAGCACGATCCATCCCGTCACCATTCTCTCCACCCTGCCCTCCGCCGGGATCGGCGCGTTGCTGGCGCTGATGGTGTTCGGGCTGGATCTGTCGCTGGTGGCGCTGGTCGGGATCGTGCTGCTGATGGGCATCGTGAAGAAGAACGCCATCATGATGATCGACTTCGCGGTGGAGGCGGAGCGCGAACGCGGGCTGTCACCGGAGGCGGCGATCGAGGAGGCGTGCCTGCTGCGCTTCCGCCCGATCATGATGACGACCGCCGCTGCCCTGCTGGGTGCGCTGCCGCTGGTGCTGGAGCACGGCACCGGATCCGAGCTGCGCTTCCCATTGGGGGTGACGATCGTGGGGGGGCTGCTGCTCAGCCAGTTGCTGACGCTCTACACCACGCCGGTGATCTACGTAACGTTCGAGCGCCTCCGCATCCGCTTCGCCGGGGCGCCCCGACCGGTGGCGGCGGAGTGATGGCGAACGCATTCACTCCCCCTCCCCTTGTGGAAGGGGGCTGGGGGGAGGGGTGGGGCTCGTACGCGATCGCGTGTGTGCTGCCCGCAACGCGTCGGCTGCGTACCGCTGGAACCCCTCCCCTAGCCCCTCCTACAAGGGGAGGGGGACATCCTTTTCGCGTCTCTCTTACGCGGCCATGAACGTCTCTACCGCCTTCATCCTCCGCCCAGTCGGCACCGCGCTGCTCGCCCTCGGCCTGCTGCTGTCTGGGATCGTGGCCTACAACTTCCTGCCGGTGGCGCCGCTGCCGTCGGTGGACATCCCATTCATCGTCGTGTTCGCCAGCCGGCCCGGCGCTGATCCGGAGACGATGGCGACCTCCATCGCCTCCCCGCTCGAGCGGCACCTGGGCGAGATCGCCGGTATCACCGAGCTCACCTCCACCTCTGCCATCGGCTCCACCACCATCGTCTGCCAGTTCGACGTGGACCGGGACATCGAGGGCGCGGCGCATGACGTGCAGGCCGCCATCATCGCCGCCACCGCCGACCTGCCGTCCGACCTGCCAACGCGGCCGTTCTACCGCAAGTTCAACCCGGCGGAGGCGCCCATCCTCACGCTGGCCCTCACCTCGAAGACGCTGTCGCCGGGCCAGGTGTACGACGCGGCGGACACCATCCTCGCCCAGCGCCTGTCGCAGCTCGATGGCGTGAGCCAGGTGCAGATCAACGGCGCGGAGAAGCCGGCCGTGCGCGTGCGGCTCGACCCGGGGGCGCTGCGGGCGGCGGGGCTGGCCGGGCAGGACGTGTTCACCGCCATCCGCAACGCCAACGTCACCGAAGCCACCGGCAGCTTCGAGGGCGGCAGCCGTGCGGAGGACATCGCCGTCAACGGCCAGATGACGCAGGCCAGCGAGTATGCCGGGCTGGTGATCAAGTCGCAGAACGGCTCGGCCCTGCGCCTGTCGGACGTGGCAAGCGTGGTGGACGGCGTGGCCAACTCCCGGCTTGCCGCGTGGGATGGGCGGCAGCCGGCTATCCTGCTGTATATCAGCAAGGTGGCGGGGGCCAACGTGATCGACACGGTGGACCGCATCAAGGCGGAGCTGCCGCACTTGCTCGCTTGGATGCCGCCGGACATCAAGGTGCAGATACTCTCGGACCGCACCACCACGATCCGCGCCAGCGTTGACGACGTGCAGATCACGCTGCTGATCTCGGTGGCCCTGGTCCTGGTGGTGGTGATGGCGTTCATGCGCCGCCTGGTGCCGATGCTGGCCGCGGCGGTGACGGTGCCGCTGTCCATCGCGGGGACGCTGGCGGCGATGTGGCAGCTCGGCTACTCGCTCGACAACTTCTCGCTGATGGCGCTGACCATCTCGGTCGGCTTCGTGGTGGACGATGCCATCGTCATGATCGAGAACATCTACCGTAGGCGGGAGCAAGGGGAGGCGCCGATGGAAG
>CAXSEK010000237.1:0-5338 GCA_964235625.1 uncultured Acetobacteraceae bacterium | reverse complement strand
ATGCCGCCATGCTTGCGCGGCCAGGCGGGGGCGAGCCAGCCCTTGGCCGACAGGGCCATGTACCAGGGTCTTGCCTCGGCCCAATGCAGGCGGTGCGGCGGGTTGCGCAGCGCGGGCGAATACTCGGCTTCGACAAAGGTGCGCACGGTGGCGCGGAAGGCGTCGTCGGGCAATTCGTTCAAGTCCATGTCGTTCCCTTCCTGCTCCCCCTCCCCTTGTGGGAGGGGGCGGGGGTAGGGGTGCCGCGCACCCAATTCCAAAGTATGTCTTCGCAAGCCACAACGTTCGGTGCGGTTGCCACCTTTCCCTCAAGGGAAGGAGGGCTTTATGCTCAAACCGGCTTAAAGCACGGCACCGGCGTGCCGTCCGCAGCCGGCTTCCATACAAGTGTGACCGCCTGGCCGATCGCCAACGTATCCGGGTCGCAATCAACTAGGTTGGTCATCATCGTCGGCCCTTCCTCCAGGGTCACGTAGGCGATTGTGAACACCGGATCGACCCGGCGCATCGGGCTGCAACTGTATATCACCCCGCGCCCCGACGCCGGCTCCAGCGTCGCCGGGCCAAGATCGAAAGGCGAGACGGCACGCGGGTACCAGAACGCCCGGCCGGTGCCGCTGCAGCGGCCGATCAGGAAGCGGCCCTGCTTGGCCGCCTCGTAGAACGCCGCGCTCTCGGGGGTGATTGGTGGGGCGGGGAATACGCGCTCAGTCATGACGGCATCCCTTGAACGACAGACACTCTCACCATCACACCCGCTCCAGGATCAACGTCGCCGACCCGTGCCCGCTCCCCAGCAGACCCCCCGTGCCATGCGCCAGCGCCAGCGTGCAGCCCGGCACCTGCACCGCCGGGTGCGCCTCGCCGCGCAGCTGCCGCACCGCCTCGATCACTTTAGTGATGCCGCCGCGGTTGGCCGGATGGTTGTTGCACAGCCCGCCGCCATCCGTGTTGAACGGCAGCTTGCCCACGCCGCTGATCAGGTTGCCGTCCGCCACGAACCGCCCGCCCTCGCCCTTGGCGCAGAACCCGAGATCCTCCAGCTGCATCAACACGGTGATGGTGAAGCTGTCGTAGATCGAGGCATACTGGATGTCCGACGGCTTTACCCCCGCCATGCCGAACGCCTCCGGCCCGGACCACACGGCGCCGGAATAGGTGAGGTCCACGGCACCCGCCATCTGGCCTTTGAACGCTTCCCCGGCGCCCAGCAGCCGCACCAGCGGGCGCTTCAGGCCGCGCGCGATGCTCTCGCTCGTCACGATCAGGGCGCCGCCGCCGTCGCTGACCACGCAGCAATCCAGCCGGTGCAACGGGTCGCTGATCATGGGGGAGGCGACCACCTCCTCCACCGTCACCACGTCCCGCAGCATGGCCTGCGGGTTGTGCTGCGCATGGTGGCTGGCGGCAACCTTGATCCAGGCCAGCTGCTCGGACGTGGTGCCGAACTGGTGCATGTGGCGGGCGGCGCACATAGCGTACACGTTGGGGGTGGTGGGGCCGAACGGCGCCTCCCACGCGCTGTCCGGCACGTTGGCCGGCGCCAGGCGGGCGTTGGTGCCGGAATGGCCCTCGCTGCGCGGCCGACCGGCCAGGGTGATCAGCGCCACCGAGCACCGCCCGGCCGCGATCGCCTCCGCCGCATGGGCCACGTGCGCGATGTAGGAGCAGCCGCCGAGGTCGGTGCTGTCCAGGTGCCGCACCCGAAGGTTCAGGTAGTCCGCTATGTTGACGGGCCCCATGCCGGGCGCGTCCCCGGCGCAGAAATAGCCGTCGATGTCGTCCTTCGTCAGCCCGGCATCGGCGAGCGCCCCGGCGGCCGACTCCGCGTGCAGCTGGGCCACGGACTTGTCCGGTGCCTTGCGGGTCGGATGCTCGAATGCGCCTACGATGTAGGCCGTGCCCTTGATCGTCATCCTGGGAGGCTAGGCCGCCCTTTGGCGCGACGCCAGGGCGGACGGCTAGCCGCCCCCGGGCTTTCTGGCTACAGCACCCCGCCATGCGACCGTATCTGGATTTCGAAAAACCCATCGCCGACCTCGAAGGCAAGATCGAGGAGCTGCGGCAGCTGCAGGAGCCCGGGGGCATCAACATCGCCGAGGAGATTGCCCACCTCACCGACAAGGCGGACCGGCAACTCCGCGCCACCTACGCCCGGCTCACCCCGTGGCAGAAGGCGCAGGTCGCCCGCCACCCCGACCGGCCCAAGGCGCTCAGCTACCTCACCGCCCTGATCACCGATTACACCCCGCTCGCCGGGGACCGCGCCTTTGCCGAGGACGCGGCGGTGGTGGGCGGGCTCGGCCGCTTCCGCGGCCGCCCCGTGGTGGTGATCGGCACCGAGAAGGGCGGCGACACCGACAGCCGGGTGAAGCACAATTTCGGCATGGCCCGCCCCGAGGGCTACCGCAAGGCCCGCCGCCTGTTGGAACTGGCCGGGCGGTTCGGCCTGCCCGTGCTCACCTTCGTGGACACCAGCGGCGCCTTTCCCGGCATCGACGCCGAGGCCCGTGGCCAGGCCGAGGCCATCGCCCGCTCCGTCGAGGCCTGCCTCCAGGCGCCGGTGCCGGTCGTGGCCACCATCATCGGCGAGGGGGGCTCGGGCGGTGCCATCGCCCTGGCCGCGGCGGACCGGGTGCTGATGCTGGAGCACGCGATCTACTCCGTCATCTCGCCCGAGGGCTGTGCCTCGATCCTGTGGCGGGACGCGGCGCAGGCCCCCCTGGCCGCGGAAGCCTTGCGCCTGACGGCCGAGGACCTTCGTGCGTTGCGCCTGGTGGACACGGTGGTCGCCGAACCCCTCGGCGGCGCCCACCGTGACCCGGCGGCCGCGATGGCAACGGTGGCCGAGTCGGTGGCGCTCGCACTCTCCAGCCTGGCCGGGCTGGACGGCCCTGCTCTGGTGGCGAAACGCCGCGAAAAGTACCTGGCCATGGGCCGCGAAATCGTCGGCTAAGACACCTGTTGCGTCATGCCAGGGCTTGATCCACTGGTGTCCGGCTCCCGTTATTGTCGCTGTTCAAGTGGAACTACCGTCACGCCAGGGCGGAGCAGCCCAAGGTTCCGCTTGCGTCAGCAAGTGGAATGGCTGCGGAGGGTTGACCCTGGTGTCCACGGGTTTGGCCAAAGCTCGTCAAGCGTTCTGGTGCTCCTTACAGTGCGACACCGCGCGGGCCGGCACCGATCCGACGCCGTGGATACCAGGGTCAAGCCCTGGCATGACGGTAACTCACTGTCAGAACATGCTTTTATCTGAACCGGACAGCAGTGGGCTTGATCCTGGCATCCACGGGTTCGGCCAAAGCACGTCAAGCGTCCTGGTGCTCCGGACAGTGCGACACGGCACGCCGGTGTGCACTGGTCTAACAGTGTGGTGACGAGCAGAGCCAAGCCTCGTTCGACGTCACCAAACCACTCGGTGGATACAAGGGTCAAACCCGGGCATGGCAACAGTGGCATTCGAACTGCCACCGAATGTGAACGGTAGCGTGGATGGCCGGCTCAAGTCCGGCCATCCACGGACTGTATCGCTTAGTAAGACGCACCCTTGCTGTTCGGCACGCTGGTCGACGTCACGCCGCCGCCCGTCGTCGTCCCAACGCTTGGAATGTTGCCCAGAGCGCGCTGTCCGCCGCCGTTGGACGAAGTGATCCCACTCGGCGGCTGCGTCGGACCGTTCGAATTGGCCGAACCAGCCCCCGTGCTGGCACAAGCGCTCAGCCCAACGCACGCCATCAGCGCCAAGGCCGTCATTTTCACTGTCATCATCAATCCCTTGCATCTAGATCTTTGATGAGAACGGACGCGGGCCCTGCAAGTTCACCCAGCGCCCGTGATGGTGTCCTCCGTCCCGGATCTATGCCCTCAGCAACGCGCAGTCCGACGGGGTGCCGCCGGTGGACGGCGGACTCTCTGTATCCAATCGCCCGCTTCATCGCGTCCGCCCGCTTCATTCTTGAGCGGCGTGAGAAGACCGTGTTAGGAGCGTCTTCATTCAAGCCTGATACACCACGGGAAGCGGCCGCCGTCTCGTGCCCCGACCCTTGTCTTTCCCCTTTCGATGAGGGCGCCCGTTGCAAAGTTCCGGCAAGCCTTCAATTTCGACCAGGTTGCTATGGTTCATGTTCGGTAAGCCGAGATCCGCACGGCGGCGGACCGCAGTGGCACCGTCCATGGCCCAGGCCCGCGAACCGGTGGCGCCCCTGTTCGGACCGCAGCCTGCCGCTCCGGTCGATGGATCGACCGGACGGCTCGCGGCTGAGTTGGTTGGCCCACCCCGCATCACCCCCGCCGTCACAGAATTGAGGCTGGAACCACTTTTGCCGACATACCATCCCGAACCGGAGGCAAACGCCGCCGCTCCGGAGCCGCCGCGAACCAACCCGCCGCCGCCGGTGGCGGCCCCGGCCGCCCCCGCCCCATCCGCCTCTCCGCCCGAGCCGGTCGCGGCCGTCATCGCCAACGGCAACCGTGCCGTCGAGTTGATGGTGAGCAACTGGCCCCCGCCCCCGGCCGCACCCGGCTTGTTCCCGGACACGGACGGCACGGTGAACGTGCTGTTCGGCGATCCCGGCAATGCCGATGGCGCGGTCGGCGCCGGCTGGTCGTTGCCGGAGCCGGGATACATGTGGGCGACCGGGCCACGCAGCGAGATGCGGTTGCCGGCCAGCATGGGCCGGGAACTGCTGATCCAGCTCGCCCCGTTCGTCCATGCCGACCGCCTCGTCTCGCAACGGCTCGGCATCAAGGCGAACGGCGTGCCGGTCGCCTCCTTCACCATCGCCGAGCAGGTCGTGGTCTCCGTCACCCTCCCGCCGCTGCTGGCCCGGCCCGGCACGCCCGTCACCCTCCTGTTCGAGACGCCCGACGCGGCACGGCCGACCGACGTTTCGGGCATCGCCGACGACCGTGAACTGAGCTTCTCGTTTCGCCGGTTGCTGTTCCGGCCGGTCGGAAAGCCGGAGCACACCCCCAGCTTCACGCCCGTCCCGGCGCCGCGCGGTCAGGCGTCCCTGCCGCGGGACGAGCTGATGAAGCGGTTCGAGAGCCTGGGCGAGAACTGCGAGTTTGGCCTGGTGCAGCGCCGCTGCGGGGTCGAGCCGCTCGGCCTGTTGCGCTTCGCCAGCGCGCCCTACCCGAAGCTGCGGGCTGCCCTGCGGTCCGACTTCGAGGGGCTGGGCCGGCCGGAGAACATCGACGTGCAGATCTCGTCCAACGGTCAGGAATATATGGTGCATGACCGGGCGTTCGGGCTGAACTACCACGCCTGGGTCAAGGTCGAGGAACAGACGGCCGAGGAGATCCACGTCCGCGAGACCCGGCGCCTGCCATTCCTCGT